>CACWNZ010000216.1 GCA_902762335.1 uncultured Ruminococcus sp.
CATAAACAAGCTCATTGAACACGGATTTCCCGTCAGCGCCCGATCTGCTGTCAGCAATATATATGATGCTGTCGGCATAAGGATAATATGCTCGTTTGCGAGCGATGTTTTCAGCATTGTTGAAGCCCTTGAAAATGATGACGCCCTTGAAATAATCAAGAAAAAGGATTATCTGTCCCGTCCTAAGCCCAACGGATACAGAAGCATACATCTTCGCATACGGCTGAAAGCAACTGATATGCTTGCCGAAATAGAGCTAAGAACGATAGCTATGGATTTCCGGGCGACGCTTGAGCATCAGCTGAAATATAAAAAGAACATTCCCGGAGAGACACTTATTAAAAAAGAACTGAAAAGATGCGCAGATGAGATAGCGTCTGTCGATCTTTCGATGCAGACTATAAGGGAGATCATTAAAGAGGCGTTGGCAGATCGCTTTCCTTATCCTTCCACTTGAGGGAGTCGGTTTCTCTTCTGTTTATCACTTTATGGGATCCGTTCACAATATTATTACAGCCCCGACCTGAGTTCAGTCGGGGCTGTAATACAGTCTTATCCGTTAAGGAGTCGTGATCATTTTATATCGCGGCTCCGTTTTTTATTGACCTGCGCGATCCGTCCACGCGGCGGTATAGTCGGAATAGGGCGTGCCGTCCGGGGCGGTGGTCTGTACCGACTCGGAATAGACGGTTATATCAAACTCGTCTATATCGTCATCGGACTCGTTCACGGTCTTTATATAGGTAAACAGCGGCGGCGTGGCGCTGCCTGCGGGAAGAACGCTTTTGTAGTAATAATATCCCGCAAGAGGAGTTCCGCTGTCGTCGGGGACAAAGCTCCAATCGTCGCCGCGGTTGACGTACTCAACGAAGGTCAGCCTGCCGTCGTCGGGGTCGATTATCCTTTCCGCGCTGAAGAAGTTTAGCGCATCGGGATCGTCGCCGTCGGAAATAAACGAACGGCTGCGCGCGAAGCTGTCGGAGAAATCCGCATAGACCCGCACGAAGCAGGGCGCGCCGCCCGTATTTTTTATTGAGACGGTCTTTCTGAATATATTGTCCCCCGTCGTCTGCTCGTCGGGCGGGTCGAACGTCTCGGATACGCCTATGACGTTCTGCGGGATCTTTATCTCGTTGGGACTGCTGTCCCGCGTGACGAAATAAGCCGTTACTGCGGACACCGCCACCAGCAGGGCAAGCAGAGTGCCGCCGATGAAAAACAACGTTTTATTGTTTCTTTTCACTGCTCAGCCCTCCTGATTGCGGTAATATGTAAGTATCCCTTCAAGCTCCTGCTTTGTCAGACTGCGGGGGTCGGCTATCTCAAGACTGCCCCTCAGCTCATCGGACTGTATACCGAAGGCGTCTATGCTTATTTCTGCGACGGTATCGGCAGGCAGCGAGCCCTCAAGGATATTCCTGAGCTGCACCTTATCGAATATAGTCGTAGTAGAGCTGCCGCTGTCCCCTGCCGTTAGCAAGGAGCCGTAGCCGAACAAATAGGAATGTGTTTTTTTTCGGATATCCTCCTCACAGCTTAAAAAGATCCATTTGCTCTGATAGGAGAATGCTCCCGTATCGGTTATCGTAAAGTCCTGCGCAAAGCCGTCCGTATCTGCGCCGTTCTGCTTATCACGAGCCTCGCTTATGATATTGAACAGCTCCATGAGCCTTGCTCCGTCGGGATCGGGCAGGTTGGCGTTCTCACCCCCGGATATAACGGGTACCGCCTCGCCGCAGGGTACGGTGACCCTTGCAAAAACGTAGATATCCACGGTGCCGGTATTGACTATTCGCGGGTCCTTGGGAACGAAGCTGTTCGGAACGGCAAACCTGTCCTTCTCATTTTCGGGGTAGTTATCCTCCTTTACGGTAAGCTCTGCAAGCCCGACCGAAAAGATGTTATCCGCCGTTTTCTTGAGAAAGACGTTGGCAAGCGAGGGCGCGGTGAAGAGCGCAAGCACTAAAACACCTGCCATAATGAGCAGTATTGCGGTACGCAGCCGTATTCTTCTTATCTTAGCCATAAACTACTCACCCGCCGTAATTATTGTCGTCCTCGTCTATCAGTCTGTATATCCTCGAAAGCTGACCCTCCGACAGAACGTTCTTGCTGCCGCCAAGCTCCTTGCTTATGCCGTCTATGCCGTCAGCCATTACTGCGTACCCCTCTACCTTTACGTTGAGCCTGTCGTCGGGGTCTATCTCGAACTGCCGAATATTCTTCAGCTCGATATAGTCGAACAGCGTTTCGGTGGATTCACCGTTGTGAAGATATACGCAGTAACCGAAAACGTAGGTGCGCGTATCGTCCTGTCCGTTTTTGCCCTCTTCAAACGAGGTCAGCTCCACCCAGAAGTCTTTGTCGTTGGGATCCTCTCTCAGGTGGAAGCTCGTTTCCGCTTCTTCGGCTCTTTCCTTCGTTTTGAGGTAGAACACCTCTCGGCGGCGGCTTCCCTGTGCCTGCGTGCCGTCGTCGTTTATAACGGTAGTCTCGTAAACGGGAACGGTCACCTTCATGAACACGAACAGATCAATATTCTCAACGTTCTGAAGGCGGGGATCCTTCGGGAGCAGTGTGTTTCAAACAGCGCAACGTCCATTACCGTGGCGTGAAGCCTGTTGGTAACGCTGTCATAGCTTGTAAAATAGGCAAGGCTGAAGGACGCCCCGAGTATCATAAGCAGATCCGCTATGCCTGCCCATAGAAATATTTTTCTTTTCAGACGGATATTACGCTTTTTCACCGCTCTCACCTCCTGTGACAGTTCTTTGTATCCCGCCCTATGCAACGTGGTTTATAGCAATGGAATTATGGCTTACGCCGAAGTAGTTTGTAAGCCTGTTGTTGAATTTCATATATGCCGAATCGGGTACGCCTCCCGTAATGCCGAGCTTGAACTCAAGGCTGCTGCCTCCCTGCTTTGCCTCCCCGACCTCAACGCTCTCGTCGTTTATCCTCAGCTCCGTTGCCGTCGTGCCGCTGAGGAACTCCGCGCTCTCGGGGGAATATCTGTCCACGCTCAGCTCCTCTGCTATATACCGTCCCTTTGTTACAAGAAGCTCTGTTGAGCCGCTGAGACTTTCGTTTTCGAGCACGATGCTGCAAAGGAAGTCGTCGCCCGTATCGAGATTTTTCAGTCTGAACAGGAAGGTCGGCGTACCGAACGCCTCTACCGCGGTGTCGATCTCCTTTTCAAGCCGCACCGCATAAATGCGCGCCGTGGGATCGTCGTAGTATCTGTTGGTAAAGGTGACCTCAACGTCAAGCTCGCTCTCGTCAACGGTCTCCTCTGCGGTCGAAAGCGAACGGAAGGTCTTTCTGTTGCTGCCGCCCGCGCTTGCGATAACGGCGCCCTCGTTGCCCCTTATGCGGTACGACGATATATAGTTTATCGCGGGAGCCTCGGTAACGGTGTATTTTGCCTCAACGGGAAGATCCTTCAGCTTGACGGACTGCCCGTGCTTCAGCTCTAAAACAAGCTCCGCTGTGCCGTCGGATGCCGAGGTAAAGCTGTCCTCGGCTTCTATGCCCGCGTAATTCAGCATGGTGTACTGCATATCGTATTCCGTCAAGCCGTCAAGACCCGAAAGGCTTATCACAAGGGTAAAGCCCGTGCGGCTGTATTCCGCAAAGGGAAGCTCTCCTCCCGACATATCCACCATTTTGGTAACCGTGAGATCGCGCTGTACCTTAGTGTTGGTAAAGAAAACGGTCATCTCCTCGTTTTCGTTTACCGTCTCCTCCGCCGTGCTCAGAGCCGTGAAGTTCTCTTCGTTTGCATCGCTCTCCTTTACGGCGCTGCCGCCCGAGCCGCTGTTCACAAGCTCGTACGAGGCTATCCATTCGTTAGCGCCCTCGGTTATCCTGTAGGTACTGCCCACGGGCAGCTTATAGAACACGAGCTCCTCGTCGGACGCCATTTCAAAGTCTGTAACGAGCGAGCCGTTTTCATCGGCTGTTCTCAGTCCGAGGCTCGTTCTTATTATTTCCCCGGACGCAAGCCCTGCGAATTCCGCAGTAAAGGCAAAGGTGTCAAAGTTGTTGTCCGCCGCATTTTCAAGCCGCTTGACAAGTCTGAGATTCTGTCTTGCGTTTCTTGTATTCGTAAACACCACGGTTATCTCCTCGTCCGCCTCCACGAATTCTGTCGCCGTAGAGAGCGAAAGCGAGGCTGTGGAGTTTGCTCCCGTGGGCTGTATGATATTGCCCGTATCCTGCGCATCTGTTATGAAGAAGGACGATACGTAATCGCCGCCCGCCTCGGTTATCTTATAGGACGACCCTGCGGGAAGCTCGGAGAACGTGATCTCATCGCCGTTTCCGAGGGTGAGATCCACCGTTGCCGTTCCCCTGCTGTTCGAGGTGAACGAGGAGCCGTCGGAAAGCGTGTATTCCTCTTCCGCGTGGAGTCCCTCAAGATATACGGTAAACAGATAATCAAGCTCGTTTTCGTAAATGCCCGTTACGAGCTTTCTGAGGGTGAAGGAATTGAATACCTCGGGGACAGACGACTTCGTATTGGTATAGATCACCCTTGAGGTGATGTCGGTCTCTATAACGCCCGTATCGTTCCAACCGCTCTTAGAGAAGGTCTCTGTGTCCTCCTCGGTGACGGTATAATGATATCCGCTCGGGATATAGTCGAGCATACAGGTCATGCCGCCGGGGATCCTTATCCTTCCGACACCGTTGCTGAACGCCACGCCGCCAAAAAGCGAGGTGCCGCTGAGGGCTTCGCCGTTTTCGTCCGTAAGCGTTACGGTAAACAGGAAGGTCCTCTCAAGGTCGCTTTCGGTAAGCTCCGCCCCTCTCTCGGCGGCAAGCACCTTCTTTATGGAAAGTGAGCCGTATTCCGGCTCTACCTCGGGATAATCGACGAGCCTGTTGGTTATCGTTCCCTTAAGATCCCTTACCTCAAGCGGAGAATCCTGAAGATTTGAAGCGATATAATCCTCTATCTCCTCCTCCCACGCATAATAATGCACGTTGGGATTAAGCCCCGTAAAGGTATATACCCACACGGAATCCGATACCTTTACTATTACACAGCTGTCCTCGTTTGTGGATACAAGCTCTGACGAGTTGTTTATTCCTGCGGTCTTGTGCGTAAGATAGCCGCGCGTCTCATCGGAATCGATAACGGCTCTCGTCTTGTCGGTATATGACCCGCTGTACGCAGTGCCGAGCCCGCCGTGAAGGCGCGGATTATCGTAGAACATTCTGTAGCTCTGGGTAACGCTGTCCGTGTTCCAATAATTCGACACGTAGATAGCCTCAAGCGCGGTAGCCTGGTAGAACATATACTGCATATTGGTCACGCTTGAGGTATCAAAGCTGCTGAGATCAAGCGACGTGAGCGCATAACAGTACATGAACATATTGTTCATCGACCTGACGTTTGCAGTGTAGAAGTTTGACAGATCCACCTGCTCAAGCTGATTGCAGCCGTTGAACATAGAGGTCATGGTCGTTACCCTGTAGGTATTGAAGCTGCGAAGGTCAAGCGACTTCAGCTTACGGCAGTTGCTGAACAGCGATGACATATCGACTATATTTGAGGTATCGAAGCTACTTATATCAAGGCTCTCAAGCTCATAGCAGCTGCCGAACATATTATATATCGAGGTCGCCGCAGGAGTTTCAAAGCTGCTGAGATCAAGCTCCTTTATTGCATGGCAGTCGGTGAACATCTGACCGAGATTAGTCACCTTGCGGGTATCAAAGCCGCTGAGATCAAGCTCCTCAAGCTT
>CACWNZ010000217.1 GCA_902762335.1 uncultured Ruminococcus sp.
AAGTCCCTCGGTATTCGCAAAGCGGATTATATCGTCCTTGTCCTTTTCGAGGGCCGCGCCCGTGTAGTAGATGAAGCTCGACTTCTTCACAAAGCTGTCCACAGACAGCGGCGAGAAGAATCTTGCAGTGCCGCTTGTGGGAAGAACGTGGTTGGGACCCGCAAAATAATCGCCCAGCGGCTCGGGAGAGTAATTGCCGAGGAATACCGAGCCTGCGTTATCCAGCTTGCCCACGTATTCAAGCGGCTCGCGGCAGCATACCTCAAGATGCTCGGGCGCAAGATCGTTTGCAATTTTAACTGCGGTGTCCATATCATCGCATACTATGATAACGCCGAAATTAGTGAGCGACTCCTCGATTATCTCCTTTCTCGAGAGATACTGCACCTGACGCTCTATCTCCTTGACCGTTCTTTCGGCAAGGCTCTGCGAGGTGGTCACGAGTATTGCCGAGGCAAGCCTGTCATGCTCAGCCTGCGACATTAGATCGGCGGCAAGATACTTCGGGTCGGCGCTGTCGTCGGCAAGAACAAGTATCTCGCTGGGACCCGCTATCATGTCTATATCCACCACTCCGTAAAGAAGCTTCTTTGCCGTGGCAACGAAAATATTGCCCGGTCCTACTATCTTATCTACCTTGGGTACGCTGTCGGTACCGTAGGCAAGCGCCGCCACCGCCTGTGCGCCGCCCATGAGGAAAACACGATCCACGCCCGCAATATAAGCCGCCGCCATGATGTCGGGATTAGGTCTGCCGTCCTTTGAGGGCGGAGTTACCATGATGAGCTCCTTAACCCCCGCTATCTTTGCGGGTATAGCGTTCATGAGCACCGAGGACGGATAAGCCGCCGTACCGCCGGGAACGTAAAGTCCCACGCGGGCAAGCCCTCTTATGCGCTGTCCCATGATAACGCCGTTTTCCTTTGTGGTCAGCCAGCTCTGCTGCTTCTGTCTCTCATGGAAGTCCCTTATATTGGCAGCCGCCCTTCTGAGAGTTTCTACGAAATCGGGATCGCACAGTGACACTGCCGCCTCTATATCCTGCTTCGATACCTCAAAGCGCTCGGGCGCCTTGCCGTCGAATTTTATCGTATATTCCCTTACTGCCTTGTCTCCGTTTATCCTTACGTTTTCAATAATGTCCTTTACAACGGCTGTAACGTTATCGTTGGTGCTGCGGTTCCTTTCCTCTACCTTTGCAAGAAACTCCAGCTCCGTTCTGCCGTCTGCCTTTATCACGGTTATCATTTCATCTTCGCCCTTTCCTTTTCCATTTTGTCCGCAAGCGCCTCTATCTCAGCCTTTCTCAGCTTGAGGCTCGCAGTGTTGGCTATCAGCCTTGCCGATATCGGCGCCACGTTGTCCTCGATTATAACAAGCCCGTTCTCCTTGAGCGTAGAGCCTGTCTCAACTATATCGACTATAGCGTCGGATAATCCCAAAAGCGGCGCAAGCTCTACCGAGCCCTCAATTTTTATAATGCGGATATCCATGCCCTTGCCCTCAAAGAAGAATCTCGTTACATTGGGATACTTCGTTGCAATGGTCTTTTCGTTATATCCC
Source organism: uncultured Ruminococcus sp. (assembly GCA_902762335.1). Lineage (GTDB taxonomy): Bacteria > Bacillota > Clostridia > Oscillospirales > Acutalibacteraceae > UBA1213. Next base: position 1,564 of record CACWNZ010000217.1, read on the forward strand.
GCATAGAAGTCCGTATCCTTTTTGCCCGCAAGCGCAAAGCGGCATTTGCCGAAGCCGAGATCAAGTATCTCGTAAAAGCTTCTGCCGTTTTCCATTATAGTATCCTTGCCCACAACGCCGAGATCGCATACGCCGTTCTCAACGTAGGTGATAACGTCCGCCGCCTTTGCAAGAACGACCTCTATCTCTCCGTTCCCTATGGGAAGGATCAGCCTTCTTCCCTTCTCTCTTACGGCGGTGCAGTCGTAGCCCGCCTGCTCAAGAAGAGCTACCGTATCCTTTTCAAGCCTGCCCTTTGTAAGGGCTATTCTTAACGGTTTCATTCCCTTATACCCCCGTATCAACAGTTCTTATCTCGCTGCCCACTACGGCAAGCTTCTTTATCCCTCTTGCCCTTGCGTATTCAAGCGCCTTTTCCTCGGTATCGAAAACGCTGTTTTCTCCGAAAATATCAGACTTCATGAGGCTCTGTGTGTATTTTATCGCCTCTGTCTCATAGCCCTCCTCGCCGTGGACGAGTATATCGGGCTTTCTCTTTTCGGGAATAACGCCGCGCTTCATCATGACCCTTGCAAGGGCGTCTACGTTTATGCCGAAGCCAACTGCAGGCGCCGGAGCCTCAAAGCTGTCGAGCAGGTTATCGTATCTTCCGCCTATCAGCACAGGCTCGCCCGAGCCCATTACATAGCCGCTGAATACAAGACTGCTGTAATAGTCGTTCCTCTGCACAAGACCGAGATCTATTATAAGTCTCTCGCCCAGACCATAGTTTGAAAGGCGGTCGTATATCTCGCGGATATATTCAAGCGTTTCAAGTGCTGCCTTGTCGTCGCAGATACGGCACGCCTCATCGAGTACCTCTATACCGCCGAACAGGCGCGGGAGCTTTCTCATAATATCCACGTAGGGACTCGGCTCAAGTTTATCAAGCGTGGAATTCAGCGCAGAGTAGTTCTTGCTCTCAATATAGAAACGTATCTTCTCTCTTTTGCGGGGGCTTACGGGAAGCTTATCAGCAAGCGCCCTGAAGAAGCCCGCATGACCTATCTCAATGCGGAAATCCGGCACGCACCTTGTAAGCGCGTCTATAGCCGTTGTCATTACCTCAAGATCGGCGCGCAGACCGCCTGCGCCTATCAGTTCAACGCCCGCCTGCATCACCTCGTTGCTCCTGCCCGTAAGACCCGGATTATAGCGGTAGACTCTCTGATTGTAATAGAGTCTGAGGGGCTTTTCGGCGTTCTGAAGTCTTGTGGAGACCATTCTTGCTATAGGCAGGGTCGAGTCGGGGCGCACCACCATGAGCCTGCCCTTGGAATCGCTCATCTTGAACATATATTCCATTGGTATGCCCGAGATATCCTCTGAAAAGAGATCGTAGAATTCAAGCCCCGGAGTGAGCACCTCGTGGAAGCCCCTGTCGGAAAAGGCTGTGCCGAGTATCGCCGAGACCGTTCTGTTGGCAAGGCACTCTTCAAAAAGAAGGTCCTTCGTTCCCTCGGGCGTGATCTTTGAGTAGTTTTTCATTTTTCTTCCCCCATTCCTTTTGTGCATCGTTTACTTTAGTAAGGTAAAGTGATAATGTAATAGCATAGTAGTATGATATCATACAATTTGCCGTTTGTCAACAGCAAATACGACAATAAACATAATATAACAAATCGGCAAATACGACAATAAACATAATATAACAAATCGGTAAAAATAGCAAGCAGATCATGTTTATGTTAGTGTAAAATAATTCCGGGATTTTTCCCCGCCCCCGCGGGGGCGGGGAAAACTAAAAAGTATGGAGAACCACCAATCGTGTTATAATTTGTTTGCAGACAAAAAACACACAGAAAGGTGATTCTCCATGGAAACAATTATAACACAGATTACAGTAAGTTTGGTAGAGGAAATTTTAAAAAACATCGAAAAAAATGGTATTTCAGATATTGGTAAAACTGCCGAGTCGCTTTTATCAGTTCTGAAAGGTGGAGCATTGGAGCTTTTATCAGCCGTAATTGAAGAAACTGATTCGGCAGTTCTTAACGCAAAGAAAGAACGTAAAATTGACGGTATCACTATTAAGCAAAGAAATGTTCCGAGAACAGTCGTCACTTCTTTGGGAGAATTGAAATTTAACAGGACATATTTTCAGCTTGCTGATGGTTCAATGGCTTATCTGACAGACCAGCTGATCGGAATTGAATCGTTTGAAAGGGTTACGAAAGCGCTGTGTGCAGAATTGGTACAGAATACAGCAACTATGTCTATGCAAAAG
>CACWNZ010000218.1 GCA_902762335.1 uncultured Ruminococcus sp.
AAATACGTCGACTCCCTCGACGTCTCCTAGCGCAGAGCCTGCGCTCCCGATTCGCGCCATCGCGCGCTTGCGCGCGCTTACTTCTTCAGCGTATCAGACTTCATGCCCGCGCCCATGCTGTATAGCCGTATCCGCGGCATAGAAGTATGGCATAACAATGAAGTTGAGCGCGAAATCGGCACCGGCAGCTTGCCGGCGCCGCCGCGCAGCGAGAGCCGCGCTTTCCGGCTGTTTCTTATGAACTTTGAGTTCTTCGTTCTATCAAACTTACCGTGCCTGCTTTTTTATAATGTGGAATGTGGAGTGTGGAATTTGGAATTATTCAGACGCGGCAGTTATTCACTATTCACTATTCGTTATTCTCTATTCTCTTAGTCCCCCTCACTGAGGGGGATGTCAGCGAAGCTGACAAGGGGAGTGCTTCGCAGAGAAAACTTTTCTTCTCCAATAACTTACTATAATGGCGGTGCAAAGCACCGCCGACCACAATTATTCATTATTCATTTTTCATTATTCATTATTCATTTCTACTCACTATTCTCTATTCGTTATTCTCTATTCTCTATTTCCGGGGGTAAATCATGGCAAGAAAAAAGAAAAGCGGATCACAGCCGCAGCAATCGAAAATAAAGGGATATATTGCCGGCGCAGGGGAGGTCGTTGAGGAGAATATCGCCTCAACGCTTCAGGAAAACTTCATGCCCTATGCTATGAGCATAATACTGTCCCGCGCTATACCTGAGATAGACGGCTTCAAGCCCTCGCACAGAAAGCTGCTTTATACGATGTATAAAATGGGTCTGCTCGGACAGACAAGAACCAAATCGGCAAATATAGTGGGTCAGACCATGAAGCTCAACCCCCACGGCGACGCGGCTATTTATGATACAATGGTGCGTCTCAGCAGGGGATACGAGGCGCTGCTGCACCCCTTTGTGGACAGCAAGGGCAACTTCGGCAAGGCGTACAGCAGAGATATGGCGTGGGCGGCTTCAAGATATACCGAGGCAAAGCTTGACCCTATCTGCGCAGAGCTTCGGTATTGGTAAACGCCAACACGGGCATAGCGGTAGGCATGGCAAGCTCTATCTGCTCATTCAATCTTGAGGAGGTCTGCCGTACGGCTATAGGACTTCTCAAGGACCCCGAGCATGATATTATGTCCACGCTTCTTGCACCCGACTTCACGGGCGGCGCTCAGATCATATACGACAGAGCCGCAATAGAGACGGTGTATAAGACGGGCAGGGGCAGCATACGCACGAGGGGTCGATATACCTATGATAAGTTCGCTAATTGTATAGATATTCTCAGCATACCTCAGACCACCACCTGCGAAGCGGTGATAGAAAAGGTGATAGACCTTGTAAAGCAGGGCAAGCTGAGAGAAATATCCGACATACGCGACGAAACGGGCATAGACGGTCTTAAGATAACGATAGACCTCAAGCGCGGCACGGATCCCGACAAGCTCATGCAGAAGCTCTATAAGATGACCCCGCTGGAGGACAGCTTCTCGTGCAATTTCAACGTGCTGATAGCGGGTACGCCGAGGGTGCTCGGGGTAAAGGAACTGCTTGAGGAATGGTCGGCTTTCAGAATAGAATGCGTAAAGCGCAGGACATACTTTGACCTGCACAAAAAGCAGGACAGGCTGCACCTTCTGCGCGGACTTGAAAAGATACTGCTCGATATTGACAAGGCGATAAGGATAATCCGCAATACCGAGGAGGAGAGCCTTGTCGTGCCTAATCTGATGAAGGGCTTTGATATTGACGAGATACAGGCGGAATACGTTGCCGAGATAAAGCTTCGTCATCTGAACAGAGAGTATATATTGAAGCACACTAAGGACATAGAGCAGCTTGAGAAAGACATAAAGGAGCTTGAGGAGCTGCTTGCAAGCAACCGCAAAATAAAGGCGGTGATAATCAAGGAGCTTGAGAATATCATAAAGAAGTACGCCCAGCCGAGGAGGAGCATGATAATCTATGCGGACGAGATACCCGAGGCTGACGAGGAGGAGGACGTTCCCGATCATCAGGTAAATCTCTTCTTCACGAAGGAGGGCTATTTCAAGAAGATAACCCCGCTTTCACTGCGAATGGGCGGCGAACAGAAGCTCAAGGAGGGCGACAGCATAGCCCAGCATATCGAGACGACAAATAATACGGAGCTTATTTTCTTCTCGGACAGACAGCAGGCGTACAAGACCAGGGCGCCGCAGTTCAATGATACGAAGGCGAGCGTGCTCGGCGAATATATCCCCTCGAAGCTCGGCTTTGACGAGGGCGAGAACGCCGTGTATATGGTATCCACGAAGGATTATTCGGGCTTTGTGTTCTTTTTCTTCGAGAACGGCAAGGCGGCAAAGGTATCGCTTGACGCTTACGCTACCAAGACCAACCGCAGGAAACTCACGGGCGCGTATTCCGATAAGGATAAGCTTGCGGCGATACTGTACGTTCCCGACGACGAGACGGATATAATTCTCAAGTCGTCCTCGGGCAGAATGCTTATCTTCAGGGCGGGCGACCTTATGACAAAGACGTCCCGCGCGACGCAGGGCGTAGCCCTTATGAAGCTCAGGAAGGGTCACAGGGTAATGACGGCGGAGATACTCACCCCCGGAATGCTCTCAGACCCCGACAGATACCGCGCAAAGACGATCCCCTCAATGGGACAGCTCCCGCGTGCGGGCGAGGGCGGCGAGCAGATAAGCTTTTCGCAGGACTGACAAATTTGTATAAATTAACGCAAAGCTCTTGATTTTATCGGAAAAGTGTGCTAATATAGATAAGTATTGTTGAATAACAGCTGTTTTTTAGGAGGATAAAATAATTATGGGAATTTGGCAGATCGTAGTTGGCGCAGTTGTACTTCTTTTAGCGGTAGTAATGATAATCATCATTATCCTTCAGGAGGGTCATGATTCGGGTCTCGGTACAATAACGGGCGGCGCGGATTCATTCATGAAGCGCGGCAAGGCTAAGACCGCGGACGCTCTTTTTGCAAAGCTCACCAAGTTTGTCGCAGTCATCTTCTTCGTTTTCGTCGTAGTTCTCAATATGCTCTCATACTTCGGCTGGACGGGCAAGCCCAGGACGGAGTCAAAGACCACGACCATTGAGAGCTCGGCAACAGAAACGTCAGGCGAGACATCGGGTGAAACCTCGGACGAGACTTCAGGCGAGACATCTGAAGAAAGCAAGACAGAGGGTACGGAGCAGACTTCCGCACAGGCTTCTACAGAGGCTTCAACTGAGGCTTCCGCACAGGCTTCTACAGAGGCTTCGGCACAGGCTTCAACACAGGCTTCAACAGAGACTTCGGCTGCTCAGACATCAACCGCAGCAAGCTCACAGGCTTGATAATAACACAAAACGCAAAGCAGCCTCAATGACGATCATTGGGGCTGCCTTTTTTTACAAGGAGCGGACATGAATATTCACATTGATATACCCGACAAAGTTAAATACCTCATCGGCAGGCTGCGTGATGCGGGCTATAAGGCATACGTCGTGGGCGGCTGCGTGCGCGACAGCATAATGGGCAGAACGCCCGAGGATTGGGATATATGCACCTCGGCTCTGCCCGAGGAAACGGAGCGCTGTCTCGGACTGCCGACCATAGTAAAAAACGGCATAAAGCACGGCACGGTAACGGTGCGTTATGAGCATGAGAGCTTTGAGATAACCACCTTCCGCACGGACGGCGCATACAATGATAACCGCCGTCCCGAGAGCGTTACCTTCGTCAAGGATATAGAAGCCGATCTCTCCCGCCGCGACCTGACCGTCAACGCCCTTGCCTATAATGATGAGGAGGGGCTTGTTGACTGCTTCGGCGGCTATGACGACCTGAAGAACGGCATTATCCGTTGTGTGGGTGTACCCGCCGACCGCTATAACGAGGACGGTCTGCGCCTTATGCGCACGGTAAGATTCGCTTCGGTGCTGGGCTTCGATATAGAGGAGAACACCGCAGCCGCAGTTCACGAAAACAAGGAACTGCTTAAGAACATATCCGCCGAAAGACTGCAAAGCGAGCTTGTAAAGCTCCTCTGCGGCAGGAACGCCGAAAAAATACTCCTTGCATACCCCGATCTCATCGGCGTTTT
>CACWNZ010000219.1 GCA_902762335.1 uncultured Ruminococcus sp.
GACAAGGAATCTGAGCCTGATATCTACAACGCTATCAAGAGGAACGCTCTTCTTGAGAACGTAACAGTTGATGCAAACGGCAAGATTGATTTTGCTGATAAGTCAGTTACAGAGAATACACGTGTTTCTTATCCTATCGAGCATATCGAGAAGATAGCCAAGAACGTAAACAAGATCTCCTCAGGTCCTGCTGCCGATAACGTTATCTTCCTTTCGGCGGACGCTTTCGGCGTTCTTCCGCCCGTTTCCATACTCACCCCCGAGCAGACACAGTATTACTTCCTCTCAGGCTTCACAGCTAAGCTTGCCGGTACTGAGAGAGGCATTACAGAGCCTACTCCCACCTTCTCAGCCTGCTTCGGTCAGGCCTTCCTTGAGCTTCACCCCACAAAGTATGCCGAGGAGCTGGTAAAGAGAATGGAGAAGAGCGGCGCTAAGGCTTACCTTGTAAACACTGGCTGGAACGGCACGGGCAAGAGGATCACCATTAAGGATACGAGAGGCATTATCGACGCTATCCTCAACGGCGACATCAAGAACGCACCCACAAAGAAGATCCCCTACTTTGATTTTGAAGTGCCCACCGAGCTTACAGGCGTTGACACCGGCATTCTTGACCCGAGAGACACCTATGCAGATCCTTCCCTTTGGGACGAGAAGGCAAAGGACCTCGCTTCAAGATTTATCAAGAACTTCAAGAGATATGAGACCAACGAGGCGGGCAAGGCTCTCGTAGCCGCAGGTCCCAAGGTCGAGGACTGATACCCGTATCCCGTGAGGTATAGTATCACATAACAAAGCATTATTGCCGTTTACATTCCTGACGGATTGTAAACGGCTGCTTTGATTTATGCAAACCGCGAAAAGGGGTGTGAAAAATGAGCGGTGTCATGATCGTGCTGCTTTTTATTTTATTCGCGGCAGGCATCGTTGTTGCAAAGAAATATATGAATGCCCCCGGCTCAGGGCTCGTGTTCAGGATAGACGAGCCTGTCAGGGGCGTGATCGTTGATATAGCCGAAACGCTGCCGCCGTCTCACAGACCCTTCGTTCAGCACGGCTGCGGAGACGGAGAATCGCCCGGGTGGTATTATCCCGTGGTGCAGTACACCCGTAACGGCGTGGAATACAAAGAGGTATGCCTTAACGGTACGAAGCACCGGAACAAATTAAAGGTCGGCAGTAAAACAGTCGTATACCTCAGCTCAAGGGATCCGCGCTTCTTTATCGTATCGAGCAGGCAGCTTTAATACCGATTTCTGAAACAACAGGCAAGGGAAAGGAAATACCGATGAAAACAAGTGATTTTTACTATGATCTGCCCGAGGAGCTCATAGCTCAGACTCCCGTAGAGCCCCGCGACAGCTCCCGTCTGCTCGTGCTTGACAGAGCAACGGGAAAGACGGCTCACAGGCATTTTTATGATATACTTGATTATCTCAATGAGGGCGACTGCCTTATACTCAATGACTCAAGGGTGCTTCCCGCAAGGCTTTTCGGCTCAAAGGAGGGAACGGGAGCGAACGTAGAGTTCCTTCTGCTGAAATGTCTCGGCGGCAAGCGCTGGGAATGTCTTACAAAGCCGGGCAGAAAGGCAAAGCCGGGTGCGCGCTTCGTGTTCGGTGACGGTATCATGACCTGCACCGTTGCGGACGTTACCGAGGACGGCAACAGGATAGTCGATTTTGAATGTCAGGGCAGCTTTTATGAGGAGCTTGACAGGTTGGGTCAGATGCCCCTGCCGCCCTATATACACGAAAAGCTTGCCGACAGGGAGCGCTATCAGACGGTGTACAGCCGTGAAAGGGGCTCTGCCGCCGCCCCGACTGCGGGACTGCATTTTACGCCCGGGCTGCTGAAAAAAGCTGAAGAAAAGGGCGTTAAGCTTGGCTTCGTTACCCTTCACGTCGGGCTCGGCACCTTCCGTCCCGTCAAGGCAGACGACGTTACAAACCACAAAATGCACTCCGAGCATTACGAGCTTCCCGAAAAGACCGCCGCGCTCATCAATGAGACTAAGAAAAACGGCGGCAGGGTCATTGCCGTAGGCACGACGAGCTGCCGCACCCTTGAGACTGTGGCAAAAAAAGAGGGCTGTATCCGCGCAAGCGAGGGCTGGACGGATATATTCATCTATCCCGGGTTTGAATTCAAGGTGCTTGACGGGCTCATAACGAACTTTCACCTGCCCGAGAGCACGCTTATCATGCTCGTATCCGCCTTTGCGGGCTTTGACAATATCATGAACGCCTACAAAACGGCGGTAGACGAAAAATACAGATTTTTCAGCTTTGGCGATGCAATGCTCATTATTTAGAGAGCACTCTGCCGGAATAAGAAAAATAGCGAAAATCAGATATTTCCTCTTATCAAACAAGGTTGACAACCTTCCCGTGTAGGGTTAAAATATAAGGAGTTTTCAAAAATCAAAAACGGAGGTACAAAAATGAAATACAAGGCATTGATATTATCCGCTGTTCTTATGCTGTCGATGATCGGCGCGGCAGGCTGCGGAGATAACGGCAAAAAAACCGAAACGGCTTCTTCTCAGGTATCAGAGCAGTCAAAGACCGAGGTATCCGATCAGACGTCCGAGGAAAGCAAAACTGCGTCCGAAGGCTCTGAGGAAAAGAGCGAGGAGCCCTCAGAGCAGAGCGAGGCACAGGGAACTCCCGTCCTTGCATCATGGTTCGATGATGCCGTATTCATCGGTGACAGCGTTACGCTCAAGCTCTCTTATTATGCCGAGAACGGCGATTTAGGAGAAGCAAATTTCCTGTGTGAGGGAAGTCTCGGCTATCATAACTGCCTTGACGACATAGACAAGGAGGGCAACGTCCACCCGACCTATATGGGCGAAAAATGCACGATCTTTGACGGCGTCAGCCTTATCAAGCCCAAAAAGGTCTTTGTTATGCTCGGAATGAACGATATAGGTCTTTACGGCGTTGACGATACTATAACGGTCATGCAGGAGGTAATGGAGAAGCTGAAGGAAAGCTGCCCCGATGCAGTATATTACGTTCAGCCCGTCACTCCTATGATAGCGGGATACTCTCTCGGAGATCTTAACAACGTAAATATTCGGGATTTTGACGAAAAACTCAAGGCTGTATGCGACGAAAAGGGATATAACTTTATTGACGTATATTCGGCGGTGAGTGACGAGAACGGCGATCTCCCGCTCG
>CACWNZ010000220.1 GCA_902762335.1 uncultured Ruminococcus sp.
GCCTGCAATTATAGTATTCCCGCGGTACGTGCCTATGCTGACGGGGCAGTCCTTTATGACCTCGTATATCCCGGGTAAATATTCAAGGGGAAGCCTGTTTTGATATATTACCCGTCCCGTGGCGCAGTCTGTAATATAGCCGCCGTTGTAGGATAGTATATAGCCGCCGAATTCGCGCAGTCTGAGCGTTGCGGCGTAGGGGAGTATGCCCGGCGTGGGTCTGCCGGAGGCTAATACTATGGTGCCGCCGTTTTTCTGATACTTGATGAGCTGATTCCGTGTTTTTTCGGATATGGTCTTTCTTGAGTTGGTGAGCGTGCCGTCAATATCGAGCGCGATCAATCTGAATACCATAAATTAAGTGACCTCTTTCAAATCATATCTGTGCTGCTCTGCGGCGGTATTTGTGCCTTTTATTGGCAGAACGCCATTTTTCGGGCAGCCGCTTCGTAAGGTTGCACAATCATATTGTAAAAAAATAATCGCCTTCCGTCAATAGTATTTCTGATGTATAATGACCCGTATGAAAAGGTTTTTTTGTTCTTTTCGGAAAAGAACGGGCTTGAATATTGTCAAAATAAACAATTTTTTAAAAAAATCGAAAACAATTTAAAAAACATATTGAAAAATTCGTACCGAAGTGTATAATTATATATAGTGTATATGTATCGATAAGATATCATAATTAACGGAGGTAAATGATATGAAACGCAGACTTATTACATCTATTTTCCTGGCGCTCGTTGTTACTGTGACTTCGTCCGTAGTGCTGACAGGCTGCGCAAGCAAGTCATATTATTATAAGCAGGAGAACGGCGCATGGACCGTAATGGGTGAGATACCTGATACAAACGAGGGCTTCGATGCCGGAACCTCGAGCACTTCGAGCACCGAAGAAAGCAAAGAGGAAGAGAGCAAGGAAGAAGAGAGCAAGGAAGAAGAGAGCAAGGAAGAGGAGAGTAAGGAAGAGGAGAGTAAGGAAGAGGAGAGTAAGGAAGAGGAGAGTAAGGAGACACCTGCTGATTCCGATTCTCTTGCCACCGTTAAATTTGAGAAGCCTGACGATTGGGCGGACGACGTTACTGTCAGAGTATTTGACAGTGAATCCAATACCGCAACGATAGAGGGTACTGCCGACGGCAGCACTTACGTATTCGTTATACCCAAAAAGGGCGATCAGGGCAACGAGTTCGTTTCTCCGAAGATCATGTTCATGTGTACGCTTGACGGCAAGGTAGTTGAGACAGGTGAGGCAGAGCTTAACGGAGACAAGACCTATACTGCAGGCGATAAGATCAGCAAGGGCAAGTTTGCGCTCGTAGAGAAATAATTTTTCACAACAAAAAATCGGGACACGGTATTTTGCCGTGTCCTTTTTTTCTTCCTTGTGTATTATTGCGCCAAAGCGGGAGATAATAAAAGCGGAGGTGCAGCAACATGAAGAAAACACGAGAGGAACGCGGCGGTCGTAAAAACGGCAACACGGGCTTTTATATAGCTCTTGCGGTTTGTATCGCAACGATAGCTGCGGCGGCATGGATTACTTACGGGAGCCTTGCCGATGATATAAAATATATGAGCGGCGAAAGCTCAGCCGAAGAGCTTGAAGCGGGCAACGACGTAAGCGGTCAGAGCTATGAAAGCTCCGCGCAGGACGAAAGCATATCCGAAGAAAGTCCGTCCGGGAGCTCCGCCGTTTCTGAAGCTCCGCCTGCGGAAATATCCGATAACGGCGAAGTAAAGGGCGATGACAAGGAAAAGGTATTCATGCCCGTAAACGGCGGTACGATACTGAAAGGCTACAGCGGCAGCGAGCTGGTTTATTCAAAGACAACCGGCGATTGGAGAACGCACAGAGGACTTGACATCAAGGCGGAAAGCGGCACCGCCGTAAAAGCCGTGTCGGACGGTAAGGTGCTTTCTATAGAAAAGAACGCTATGCTCGGAAATATCATTACGATAGACCACGGCGGCGTAAGAGTACGTTACTGCGGACTGACCGAGAGCTGTCTCGTCAGGGAGGGCAGTACGGTAGAGGGCGGCGCTCCTATAGGGTACGTGGGAACGATCCCATGTGAACAGCTTGACGGAGCTCATCTCCATCTTGAACTTATTGCAGGCGATGCCCTTATCGACCCGCAGGAGCTGATCGTAAAGGCTGAATAGGATAAGCCGGAACAGAAAACGCCGCCGCGCAGGACAAGCTCCTTTGCGGCGGCGGTATTTTTGCGGGACTTTGCGTGTGAGCGGGATCACCACCAGGACATGATCCAGCGGTAGAGATCCTCATAGCGATGAGCGGAGTTTCTCCAGGAAAAGTCCATTCTCATTCCGCGTGTGGCTATCTGGTTCCAGCGGTCACGCTCGGTAAAGTAGATAGTCTTTGCATAGTTGATGACACTGAGCATATCGTCGGCATTGTAGTTTGTGAACGAGAAGCCCGTACCTGTGTTTTCATACATATTGTAGGGCTGAACGGTATCCTTCAGACCGCCTGTTTCACGGACGATAGGAACGGTGCCGTAGCGCAGGGCAATAAGCTGGGTGAGACCGCAGGGCTCAAAGCGCGAGGGCATGAGCATAGCGTCTGCGGCGGCATAGAGCTTGTGCGCTCTGTTGTCTGAGTAATAGATATTTGCGGAAACTCTCTCGGGATATTTCCACTGATAATGCCTGAACAGGTTTTCGTATTTCTCATCGCCCGTGCCGAGCACTACGAACTGCGTATGCTCGTCGGTTATCTGCTCGATAACGTGCTCAACAAGGTCAAGACCCTTCTGGTCGGTAAGACGGGAGATGATGCCTATCATGAATTTGTTGTCGTCTACGGGCAGACCGAGCTCCTGCTGGAGTCCGCGCTTGTTGAATACCTTCTTTTTGAAGGTCTTTGAGGTGTAATTCTCATAGATCTGTATATCCGTACCGGGCGCGTATACCTCGTAGTCGATACCGTTTACTATGCCGCAGAGATTGGGATTCTTATGGCGCATAAGACCGTCAAGACCCTCGCCGTAATAGGGCATCTGTATCTCCTGAGCGTAGGTGTCGCTTACCGTGGTGACATAGTCGCTGAATACAACGCCGCCCTTGAGCATATTGGCATCCTTTTTGTATTCAAGATTCTCCGTAGAGAATACGTATTCGGGAAAAGCGGTGAATTTCCTGAAGGTCTCAATGTCCCATATA
>CACWNZ010000221.1 GCA_902762335.1 uncultured Ruminococcus sp.
AGATGCCCTTCAGATAGGCACGGCTCTGTTTACCGACCCCTACGCCCCCGTAAAGATTACGGAGGGGCTCAACAAATACCTTGACGACAAGGGAATTAAGTCCGTTACCGAGCTTACGCATACGGTCATAACGGGCTGACAGGGGATATGAAGGAAGGAAAAGGACTGTAATGACAAAGATGATACTTGTCCGTCATTGTCAGGCGGAAGGGAATCTGAAAAGATACTTTCAGGGCAGGATAGACACCGACGTTACCCCCGAGGGCGCAAGGCAGGCGGCGCAGACCGCAGAACTGCTCAGCACCGAGCCGATAGACGCGATATATTCCAGCCCGAAGCTGAGGGCAATGAAAACGGCCCGGGCGATAAATATCTACCACGAGAAGGAGATAATCACCGACGACAGGCTCGTCGAGATAAACGCCGGCAAATGGGAGGGCGTTCTGCTCACCGATATTGAGAGACTCTATCCTGAGCAGTGGGATAATTGGAAAAACGCGCCCGCCGTCTTTCATGCGCCCGAGGGCGAAAGCATGAGGGAGGTTTACGACAGGGTAAAGCCCGCGCTTATTGATATTGCCGATAAAAACAGGGGAAAGACCGTCTGCGTGGTATCTCACGGCTGCGCCATAATGAATATGATGTGCTTTCTGCACGGGTACGGAGTTGAGGATATAAAAAAGATAACCCTCGGACCCAACGCATCGGTCAACGTCATTGAGTTTGACGATGATCTCGCGCCGAAGGTCATCATAGACGGCTATGCCGAGCACCTTCAGGGCGGCGGCTCCGACTTCTGAGCGGAGGTGAGAGCCTGTGGTGATATTGTCGGTAGACTACGGCAGGGTGAGAACGGGACTTGCCGTATGTGATAAAAACGAGGTGATCGCCTCGCCCGTTGCGGTAATAAAAGAGGTGCGTCAGGAGATCCTTGCCGAAAAAATAGCGGCGGCGGCAAAGGAACATCATGCGGAGCAGATAGTTCTCGGTCTGCCGAGAAATATGGACGGCTCCGAGGGCGAGAGCGCGCGGAACGTGAGAGCCTTCCGTGAGCTTCTGCTTCAAAAAACGGGACTTGAGGTCGTTCTCAGGGACGAGCGCTGTACCACCGTCACCGCCCACGGCTATCTTAACGATACGGACACGAGGGGAAAAAAGCGCAAGGCTGTAGTAGACAGCGTTGCTGCCGTTATAATACTTGAAGACTATTTGAGATACAGGAGGAATAGCTTATGAGTGTTCTTCCGAGCCAGAAGCTTACTATCGGCGAATTGTACGTTTCTATGGCTGTCGGACTTATACTATATCTGCTCCCGGGCGATATAAGAAATCAGATGAACTCGATAGTGCTCTCTGAGGTGATGGTGTTCATCTCCACGCTGACTATCACGGCGGTATTCTTCTTTATAATAAAGAGATATGAGGCGATAGGCGCCGCCCTGCTGACAAATTCGATAATCACGGCAGGCGCCTTCGGCTGCGGAGTCATACACGGGCTTGTCACAAAGGGCGCCGACTTCTGGCCCACTATCACCGAATACAGCCTTATAGCCATGTTCATAATATGGGTAGTCCCTTTTATCTTTGCCGTCGTTCTGCGCACCTTCTCCCGTGACGGCAGGGATCTTGACGATCTGAGGCAGGGCTTTTCAAGATTCCTTTCGCTTTCTCTAAGAGCGCTGATGATAATATATATCCTTGTCATGGTATTCAGGCAGCTTCTGCCGCATTACCCCAAGATATCCATGAACAGGAGCATATACTATCTTCCCTTTGTAAAGATACAGGAATGTCTTGAGAACTTCTCGTCATGGGGCGGCATCTATCTTTTCTGGAACGGTCTTATCCTTATGCCCCTTACCTTCAGTCTTTTAGTTCTCAACCCGAAAATACGCTGGTGGCAGACGCTTTTCATTTCCTTTGCCGCAGGCTTTGCTATCGAGGTCATACAGTTCTCGCTGAACACGGGCTCGGTCTACGTTGACGATGTGATCCTTTATATGATAGGCGGTATTATCGGCTATCTTCTCAAGAGGATAATAGATCTCATACGCTACCGCGTTTCCGGCAGGCAGGAAAAGAATATGCTCAGTCTTGACTACTCGCCCTTCGGCGGGGCTCACGGACTTATCGAGTTCTACGATGAGGAGGGTCAGAGCGACGGCGATGATACGGAAGCTCTGCTTGACGACGAATTTGACGACACCCTGCGCGATCCCGTTCTGACCGACGACGACACGAAAAGCTGAATAACTATCAGGGCTGCCGTACCCGATAAAGGTACGGCAGCCCCTTTTGTCTGCTCACCCGCAGGTATTTTCCTTACGCTCTGCAACGGCGCTGCCTATGAGCTCTAACGCTCCTTCGGGGGTTATCACCCTTGCGTGCTCATACAGCGACTCTTCAAAGCATCTGCCCCTGCCCGCAGCAGAGCCGAATTCAAGCAGGGTGTCGCTGACGGTCCTGTCAAGCGGCTCCTTAGTGTTCAGCACGAGGTAATAGCTGCCCCCGTGCTCAAGCAGTGAGCTTTCGCATCGTAGCTTATCGATACGGCAAAGCGCGCGGATACACCCGAGCAGAGCCTCGGCATCTTCAAAACGGTACGCAGCAGAGAAGTACGCATTCCTGTCCGCTTTGGCTTTTCCAACGGCGGATTTTTCCGATACGGTGACGAGCAGCAGACAGCCCTTTTCAAATCTCATTGCCTCTATGAATATATGCTTGTCCCTGATAGCTATACCCGTTTCCTCTTCGGCGCGTTCAAGCAGATCCTTCAGCATTATATCGGAGTTTCTCTCTCCTATCCCGAGCTCGTCAAAGCTTACGCTGTAAAGCTCAAGCTCCTCGTCACACAGCGAAATGAGTATCCTTTCACCGTCAAGCTGCTCAATATTCATCTCTATCACCCCATGGTACGGCAGTATCTCCCTACTGCTTTCTATATTACATAATATTATTTTCCCCCTCGCTTTGCAATCTCAAAATTTTACCTGCTCGGGCTCTGCTCCCGAGGTTGAAGAAAGCTTATCGGCGTGGTAGAATAGTGATATAAGATTTAGCGGGGAGAAAATTATATGACACGGGAAAAAGAAAAACAGAAATGTAAAATAAATATAGGCTCCGTACTCGGAGCGGCGGTGAGATCGCCACGCTTTTGGCTGATAATGCTGTTTCCCG
>CACWNZ010000222.1 GCA_902762335.1 uncultured Ruminococcus sp.
GTTATATGCTATAATAAAATGAAACCCGATCAAATGAGGTGCGTAATATGACAGAAGAAACAACGGTAATGCACACCGCACAGCCCGAAAAGACCGAGGCAACGCTCGATGCGGAGCGGCAGATCGCTTTTCTTAAGGAAAAGCTTGAGCAGGCCGAGCTCAGAGCTACCGAAAAGGGTATAGCGCTCATAGAGATGACGGCATCAAGAAACGCACTGTATACGTCTCTTCAGGAGACTCAGATGAGACTTGCCGAGGCTGTGGGTCAGCGTGAAAATGACGTTGAAGCCTACAGAAGAGAGCTTGATATGCGTCTGAGAGAAAAAAGACAGCTCCAGGAGCAGTTTGATTCTCTTGTCATCAAGGCAAAAAGATATGATGAGCTTCAGGAGAGCCTTATAAAAATCAAAATGAAGGCAGAGGAAAAGGCTCACGAGATAGTAGACGAGGCACAGGAAAAGGCAATGGATACCATTATGCTCATCGATAACATAGAAAAGGAGATCAGGCTTTTCGGAGAGGATCTCACCTTCCTGCGCCGCGATATAAAAATAGGCACCCTTACCCTTGACGACAGGCTCGATAACGTGTATCTCCGCCTGCGCAGAAACCTTGAAAAGCTGCTTGAGATAAAAGAGCACTTCTATATAACGAATTCCCTGCCCCTTGACGAGGAAACGGACGACAGTGTCCCTGCGGGCAGAGCGCCTGCCCTCAGCTATCCCGAAACCATAAACCCCGTACCCGAAAAAGCCGAATAAGCTCCCTTTCAAGTACAAAATTATTCCCATAACATATATTATACTTTCAGCAGAAGCTTGCTGAATACATCAGGCGGTCGCAAGACCGCTTTTGTTATGTTATTATAAGTACCCGCCCCGCATAAAATATATCGGGGTGATAAAATGTATAAGCTGAAGATCTATCTCATCTGCTCGGCGTCTCTTCTGTGTATATTCCTGTTCGGCGGACTGCTTTACGCCGCCTTCACACAGGACGATGCCGTAAGCGTAATGTCCGAGGGCTCAGCCAAAGGCAGGGTGATAGTTATAGATGCGGGACACGGCGGTGAGGACGGCGGGGCAGTGGACAACGGTCTTTGCGAAAAGGACGTTAACCTCAGCATAGCACTCAAGCTGCGAGGGCTTCTCAATATGTGCGGCTACAGAACGATCCTCACGAGAGACAGCGACATTTCAATTTACGACAGCACCGCCCAAACCACGAGGGAAAAGAAGGTCTCCGACCTGAAAAACCGTGTCGGAATCATCAATTCAAGCGATGACAATATCCTTGTCAGCATACATCAGAATAAGTTTGAACAAAGCCGATACAGCGGAACACAGTTTTTCTATTCGACGAATACGCCCGGCAGCATAAGACTTGCCGAATCCATGCGCGTCTCGGTGACCACGCTCCTTCAGCCCGATAACAAGCGCGAGCTGAAGCCGGCGGGCGACAGCATCTATATCCTTGCAAACGCAAAAGTGCCTGCCGTTATCGCGGAATGCGGCTTTCTCTCCAACGAGGAGGAGGCGAAAAGGCTTGCCGACGACAGCTATCGTCAGATGCTTGCGTTTGCGCTGTTCTGCGGCATAGTTGACTACTGCTCTCATGCAGACTGAATAAATAAAAAAGGAAGTAACTGCTATGGCAAATACAAAGCTGAAAAGCCTGTTCGTGTGCAGCGAATGCGGACACGAAAGCGCAAAATGGTACGGTAAATGTCCCTCGTGCGGAGAATGGAACACTTTTACCGAGGAGGTGAGGGAGACCGCAAAAAGCTCGTCCCGCCCCGAGCTTCAAAGGGCAAGACCCTCGTCCGTCCCCGTAAAGATAACGCAGATATCCACCGAGGACGAGCAAAGATACTATACGGGTCTTAAGGAGCTTGACAGAGTTCTGGGCGGAGGTATAGTAAAGGGCTCCCTCGTGCTTCTCCTGCTGCAGATCTGCTCACATCTCGGCAGGGTGCTGAGGATACTCTATATATCGGGCGAGGAATCAAAAAGACAGATAAAGCTCCGCGCCGACAGGCTCGGCGTAAACAGCGATAACCTCTATATCATGACGGAAACCGATATAGAGGTCATAGCGGATCAGATACAGTCGGAGCAGCCCGACCTTGTTATGGTGGATTCGATCCAGACCATGAATTACAAGGAGCTCAGCTCATCACCGGGCAGCGTTACTCAGGTAAGGGAATGCACCAATATTCTCATGCGCACCTCAAAATCGCTGGATATCCCCTGCATAGTCGTGGGTCACGTCAATAAGGACGGCGCAATTGCGGGTCCTAAGGTGCTTGAGCATATAGTCGATGCGGTGCTGTATTTCGAGGGCGACAAGCAGATGTCCTACAGGATACTCAGGGCGGTAAAAAACCGCTACGGCTCTACCAACGAGATAGGCGTTTTTCAGATGAGCGACTGCGGTCTTTCCGAGGTGGAAAATCCCTCGCTGATGCTTCTTTCTGGCAGACCCAAGAACGTCTCGGGTACCTGCGTTGCCTGCACTATGGAGGGCTCAAGACCTATCCTCGCCGAGATACAGGGGCTCGTGACCAATTCGGGCTACGGCAACGCAAGAAGAATGTCAACGGGCTTCGACTACAACAGAATGTCCATGCTGCTTGCGGTGCTTGAAAAGCGCTGCGGCTATTATTTCTCAAGCCTCGATGCCTACGTCAACGTAATAGGCGGCTTAAGGCTCGACGAGCCCGCCACGGATCTTCCGCTTGCCCTTGCGCTGGTCAGCAGCCTCAAGGACATCGTGGTATCGGAGGAGCTGATAGCCTTCGGAGAGGTAGGTCTTACGGGCGAGATAAGAAGCGTCAACCATTCGGCGCAGAGAGTGACCGAGGCGGCAAGGCTCGGCTTTACAAAGTGCATTCTGCCTTATCATAATCTCAAGAGCCTCGTTCTGCCGAAGGACTGCGAAATAGAGATAATAGCCGTACGCACTATCAGGGATGCTGTAGCTGCTCTTGGCGGCTGAGCTGACGGATAGCGCCCTGAGGAGCAGCCTTGTGTATGCAGCCCGAGCCGTCAAGACTGACAGCCGCCGCCGCATGGTCAAGGGTGCAGAAGCCGTCCGCCTGATAGATACATCTTTCACAGCAGGGTATGATAGTCATAAGATCGTCCTTTCATGCTTTTGCTTATATTATAGCCCTGCGTTCCGCGATTATTCAAACGAACAGGAGATACAGAAATGGAAAGACCTATAATACGCGACACCATGCTGCTTATGAAAAAGGCTGCCCCCGCAGGAAAAGAAGATATCCCTGCGGCAATAGACCTTCGTGATACGCTGCTTGCGCATTCTGCGGACTGCGCGGGTCTTGCGGCAAATATGATAGGGGTGAACAAGAGCATAATAGCCTTTTTTGCGGCGGGCGTTCCCGTTGTGATGCTCAACCCGAGGATAACCGCTCATTCCGCGGAGAGCTTCGAGACCGAGGAGGGCTGTCTTTCGCTTTCGGGTGTCAGAAGGACAGTAAGATACAGGCAGATAACCGTAGAATATCAGGATCTGCTGATGAAAAAGCGCCGCGCTGTCTACAGCGGCTATACAGCGCAGGTCATACAGCACGAGACGGATCATCTCAACGGCATACTTATATAAAGCAAAGCTTTTAAAAAACGGCAGTACAGGCTCAGGGGTCTGTACTGCTTTTTTCATTACTGCTTGTTGAGTATGCCGTTCAGCCCCGAAAAGCACATTCTGCTGATAAGCTCCGACAGCTCCTCTATGGACTGTCTCCTGTCGGAATTGAACCAGGTCTGAAAAACGGCGAACATACCGTACAGCATATAGGTCAGCGCGGTCTCGGCAGCGGTCTCGCTTATCTGCGTCTGAGCTATCATCTCCGCCTTCGTCTTTTCCTTGAGCAGACCGACGATCTTGTTTATCATGTTCGTATTGCCGTTCATCGAGAAAAAATGCCCGTAAAAATCCATATCGGTGTTGATTATAGAGGTCAGCTTTTCAAAGATAGAGTAGGGATCCTTCAGTTCGTCTTTATAGTTTATCTCACCGAGCACCGTGCCGAAGGTGTTTACTATATCGTTCTCTATCTCGTCTATGACCATATAGACCCCCGCGTAATAATTGTAAAAGGTCTTTCGGTTGATGTCCGCAAGGGTCGAAATATCGCTCACGGTTATGTCGTTGATGTCCTTTTCGGCAAGAAGTCTTGCAAAGGCTAATCTTATGGCTCTCTTCGTTTTTATCACTCTGCGGTCTGCGTTGTTTACGCTCTGCTTCATTTTTATCACTCCTGCGGGGAAAATCGACAAAAATCGCGTTCTCTGTGTAAAATGCAACAGGATCCTTGATTCTGCGGCGTATTACTCAGCTATGGAATATTATGACGGTTGAATATGACTTTGTTTTATTATAATATAGAAAAGGAAGAAAATCAACAGGTGTGTATTATTTTATCAGGGGCGGTGACAGAATGAAGATAATCGTTATAGGCGACAGATCATCAAAAAAGCTGAAGTACATCTCCGACGCGGTCGTTATAGCGGCGCTTGAAAAGCACATAAGCTGCGAGCCCATGGATATCTCCGACGTGAGGATAGACCCGTCAAGAGCGTCGTCTCCCGAATACATACGCAGCTTTTCGCAGCTTCTCAGGGAGGAGGGCGCAGATGCCGTTCTGTGTACCACGCAGGGCGGAATGAAGCTCATGTCGGCGCTCAGGGCTCTTGAGGGGAGCAGTCCGCTGATATGCTGTATCATAAGCGATTACTCGTTTTCGGCGGAGCAGTTTGAGCATACTGCCGACTGCTATTTCGTCCCGCACGAGGAGATACGCTCAAGGCTTATCGGACAGGGCATAAGCGGGGATAAGATCTTCGTCACGGGCATACCCGTAAAAAAGAACTTCCGAGAGAGGATAGGCAAGGCTGCGGCGCGGAACTATCTCGTTATTCCCCGTGACAGACGGATCTATCTTATCATACCCGACGGGCTGAGGGCTGAGGATATCGCTCATCTGTGCAAGGAGCTTTCG
>CACWNZ010000223.1 GCA_902762335.1 uncultured Ruminococcus sp.
AAGGATGATTTTGGATTGTTTTATGAACGATATGACATCATTGGTATTTCTATTAAAGATGGATGTTATTTCAAGTAATTATTTTTTTCCATATTCTGAATTATCTCTTATATTCACATTTTATTGATAGCTTTATTGATATAAAATAGCCGCTTGCTTTTCCGAAAGGAATAACAAGCGGCTAATGCGTTATTGTTCTGTTTATGGTATATGGTAAAACTGTGGTAAAATAATCGAATGATTATTACTAATACACAACATATAGTATCTTATGCAAAGATATAACACTATATATTGTTGTTTACTTGTCTAACGATTTCATCGTCGGGAAAAACGGTACGTCCCGTTGGGCAGGCAAAATCATCACAGGCACAGACCTGCGACTTGGTCATAAATGAATTGCATTGACTGCAAGAATAAATAACTCCTTGCCTGTAAATCAGTACAGCTTTGCGCCGGCAGGAATGTGGGGATCTACCATGAGAAGGTGCAGCTTCTCCTCGCCGTTCTCTTCGTGTACGGCGGAAATAAGCATACCGCAGGATTCAATGCCCATCATCGCGCGCGGGGGCAGGTTGGTAATGGCTATGCAGGTCTTGCCGACAAGCTCCTCGGGCTCATAATATGCGTGAATGCCGCTGAGGATCGTCCTCTCGGTGCCTGAGCCGTCATCGAGGGTGAATTTCAGAAGCTTCTTGCTCTTGGGGACAGCCTCGCAGGCAAGCACCTTTACCGCACGGAAGTCGGATCTGGAGAAGGTAGCAAAATCAACAACATCCCCAAAGAGCGGCTCTATCTTTACGTTAGAGAAATCTATCTTTTCCTCGATGGTCTCTGCCGATGCCGCTCCCTGAGCGGCTTTACAGGCATCCTGAGAGGGACAGGTATTGCAGGCGCATTCGAAATCCACCGGCGGTTCTTTCGCCTTCTCTTGCTTCTTCGGCTGGTCGATTGACTTCATTGTGGGAAACAGCAGAACGTCTCTTATGGCGGGTGAATTCGTCAGCAGCATGCACATACGATCTATGCCGAAGCCTATGCCGCCTGTGGGTGGCATACCGATCTCAAGAGCGTTTAGGAAGTCCTCATCGGTACGGTTTGCCTCCTCATCTCCGAGGGCAAGAAGCTCCTCCTGAGCCTTGAAACGTTCACGCTGATCTATGGGGTCGTTGAGCTCACTGTAGGCATTTGCCATTTCCCAGCCGTTCATGAAGAACTCAAAACGCTCAACGTAATCGGGATCGTCGGGCTTTTTCTTTGTAAGCGGAGAGATCTCTACCGGGTGATCCATAAGGAAGGTCGGCTGTATAAGATGCTCCTCTACGAAGGTCTCGAAGAACAGGTTGAGAATATCGCCCTTCTTGTGGTGCTTCTCGTACTGAACGCCCTTTTCGTCAGCAATTTTCTGCGCCTCCTCAAGGGTCTTTATCTCCTTGAAGTCAACGCCCGAATATTTCTTTACGGCATCGACCATGGTAATCCTCTCAAAAGGCTTGCCGAGATCCATTTCTATGCCGTTGTATACTATCTTTGTGGTGCCGAGCACCTGCTGCGCAACGAAGCGGTAAAGGTTTTCGGTAAGATCCATCATGCCGTGATAGTCTGTGTAGGCCTGATACAGCTCCATAAGTGTGAACTCGGGGTTGTGTCTTGTGTCAAGACCCTCGTTGCGGAATACCCTGCCGATCTCATATACTCTTTCAAGTCCGCCGACGATGAGCCTCTTGAGATACAGCTCAAGAGATATTCTGAGACGGAGATCCTCGTCAAGCGCATTGAAATGGGTCTCGAAGGGTCTTGCGGTAGCGCCGCCGGCATTTGATACGAGCATGGGGGTCTCTACCTCCATAAAGCCCTGATCGTCAAGATACCTGCGTATAGCGCTGATTATTTTTGAGCGCTTGATGAAGGTATCCTTTACGTCCTCGTTCATAATGAGGTCAACGTATCTCTGGCGATAGCGCATATCGGTATTTGTAAGACCGTGATATTTTTCGGGGAGTATCTGCAGGCTCTTTGAAAGGAGAGTTATAGAGCCTGCATGAACTGAGATCTCGCCGGTTTTTGTTTTGAAAACCTCACCGCTCAGACCGACGATATCGCCTATATCCATTTTTTTGAAGAGCTTGTACGATTCCTCGCCGATGCTGTCTCTTGCGACGTAGCACTGTATAGTACCTTTAAGGTCCTGTATATGGCAGAAGGATGCCTTGCCCATAATGCGCTTGGACATCATTCTGCCCGCAATGGAAACGCTCTTTCCCTCAAGCGCGTCAAAGCCGTCCTTAACGTCGCTGCTGTGGTGGGTCACGTCGTATTTCATTATCTGAAAGGGATCCATGCCGTTTTCCTGAAGCTCCCTGAGCTTATCCCTTCTTATCTGCAGCAGCTCGTTGACGTTCTGCTGCGGCTTGCCGTTATTCTGTACGTTCTGTTCTGACATTTTCCTCTTCCTTTCGCGTGATCTGCGGAGCTTATTTCTTTGAGATCTCAAGCACGACGAATCTGATCATTCCATCGGGTGTATCGACCTCAACGGTATCGCCGACCCTGTGACCGAGGAGCGCCGCACCGACGGGGGATTCGTCCGAGAGCTTGCCCTCGAAGGGATTTGCCTCGTTTGAGCCTATTATCTGATATTCGACCTCTTCATCGAATTCACAGTCACGAAGCTTTACTACCGAGCCTATGTGTATAAGCTCGTTATTAAGCTCGCTCTCGTCTATGATCGTGGCGTTCTTGAGTATCTCCTCTATCTGAGCGATACGCGCCTCAAGGATAGCCTGATCGTTCTTTGCCTCGTCGTATTCGCTGTTCTCGGAGAGGTCTCCGAATGAAAGCGCTACCTTGATCTTTTCCGCTATTTCCTTACGCTTTACCGTTTTGAGCTGTTCAAGCTCTTCCTCATAAGCCTTTAAGCCCTCGTCGGTAAGAAGATTCTGCTTTGCCATATATGAAAACCACCTTTTTTCAGAATTTCAATACCTATTATTATATAAAAAACCTTATTATATGTCAAGCAAAACCGGCGAGCCGCGCAGGGCTTTTGAATGAGTAAACAAATTGTAAATAACATGTAACCGCCAAAAAAGGAACAGATATGATATACTGAAAAAGAGGTGATCATATCATGAAGA
>CACWNZ010000224.1 GCA_902762335.1 uncultured Ruminococcus sp.
CGAAATTGCCTGCGCTGTTGGGCTCTATACCCTCTATCTCTACGCCGCCGTCCTCGGAAAGGAGCACCGGACGGCGCGTGGGGTCAACCGTGAAGCCCTCGGGGGCAGATACCTCATAAAGGATATAGGAGCCTGCTTCAAGATCGCTGAAGGTAACACGACCGTTGGACTCGGTGGTCTTCGTTTCGTTGACCTCGGTACCGTGGTCGGATACGCCCGAGAGATTGAATACCGCGCCCTCTACGGGCAGAGCTACGCCATCGACCTCCGTCGTGCTTTCCTTTTGTATCGTAAACGAATAAAGCGGCTCGTTATATATGCTCAGCGTACCGTCCAGCTCCATAACGGCCCCGTTTATCTCAAAGTTTGAGTTTTCGTCAATTCGCACGCTGAACTCTGTATCAATGAAGAAGTAGCTATGCACGGTGCTTACCTCTCTCATGATATAGCTGCCCATTTCTATATTTTCAAAGGTGACGACACCGTCTATGTCGGATACCGCATCCACGGAAACAGGGTTGCCGTAGTCCGATGTGCCCTCAAGGTGGAACCTTACACCCTGAACGACCTTGTTCTTATAGCGATGATCCCTCTTGTTGAATACTATATCTGCATGAATGCGGGGCGGGTCGTCTATAACAAAGGCATCGCTTATCGCTGCGCCGTCTACCGTTACGCTGCCGTCTGCAAGCACGTTTACGGTCATTACGGCATCTACCTTGAAGAAATCGGGAGTACCCTGATATTCCTTTAGGGTATAGGTGCCTTTTTCGATGTCCTTAAAGACTATCCTGCCCTTATTGTCAGATTCAAGAATACTGTTTACCTCGGTGCCGTAGTCGGAAGTGCCTGTAAGACTGAAGGAAATGCCTTCTGCGGGTCTCGTATGGTCGGTCGCATCAAGCTTGAGTATCGGGAGATCTCCCATGACACGCAGCTCGGCAGTATCGTAGCTCCAGGTATTCACCCTGTCACTGTAGCTGTTGTCGTTTACCGTGCTTATAAGGCAGCTGCACATGCTCACTGCATTGTGCGTAAGAAGCGCTGTCTGACCCTCGGACAGCTCTGCGGCGGGTACTGACGAGGGCGCCTTCATGTAAAGATAGGCAAGAACGGAGTCGTTTGCGCCTAAAATGAAATCACTGCCGTCAGCAGCCTTTCTCATATCTATAGCCACAGCCCTTGCCCTGCTGAGGTCGCCGAAATCCTCAAGCCTCGTCCAGACGGCGGAGTCCTCAAGGTCGACCCCCGTCTGCTGATCTATCACTACAGTATCCGCAGACAGATATACCACGGGAGCTATACCCTTATCCTTAAGGTAGCTGACGTCTACAGACTGCAGAACGCCGCGCCATTGATTTGAAATATTATTCTCGGCATCGGTAAACTGCTCGATATTATCCACGAAGATCATGTTCTCCGCCTTTGTTACGAAGTCTGTAGCATAACGCATACGATAGGAATAAGTCCCGCCCTGCCTTACGACGATCTCATTGCCGTAGTCCTCGTAAAAATCGGACTTTACCTTTTTATTTAGGCCTGTATTTACTGCTAAAAGGAAATCGAGGATCCTCGAGGCCTCGGCGTAAATGAATTTCTTTGCGTTTGTTTCGGGGTCAAGGTCTCTCATTATAGAGGAATAGGTCAGTCTGCCGCCGTTATCGGGGTAGCCGCCCGCTATAGTGCTGTTGCCCGTTTCGTAGGCTGCGGAATTAAGCGCAAGCTCGCCGTAGTCGAAAATGCTCTCCCAGGAATGCACCGTTGAATAGGTCAGTCTGTAGCCTTCATCGGTGGGCTGCTTTATCCTCACTACAAGCAGCGTTCTGCCCGTACCCTTATAATTCGTTATCTTCGACACGTCGATCTGTGAGGGTCTGAGCGTCGTATGACCTGCCGCAACGGACACGGACGAGAGCTTCAAGTCCGCGCCCTCGGGGAGAAGATCGTAGAACACGCCCGAGCTCTGCGGAACGTACACACTTCCGTACTGCGTCATGTACCCCTCGGAAGCGTCTACCTGCCACCCGACGGTAGCGGTCCTTTTAAGCTTGTTGTTGGTGAGGAAGGTCGACTCCTTTTTTATGTACGATGCCTTTTCGTAGCCGATCACGTAATTTCTTGCATACTCCGTCTTGTCAAAAATGCGGTTTTCATAAGAGGCGCTCTGTTCGTCCTCGCATTTATACATCGTCACGTTGGCGATATTAGTCAGCCATACGCGCTTTTCGCCGCGGTTGTAGGTCTGATTTATAAGGCGGTGTATCCTCTCGGAGTGCTTTATCCTGCACGAGGGATAGGCCTTGAGGTCTATATGGAAATATGACGAGGACATTACTATCCTGTAGCCAACGCACTCCGCATCGTCTGTAAAGGTGATATTGCCAAGCGACAAGCTCATCACCTTGTCACTTAAAATATCACCCGATCTCGTATCGAGGTGATAAATGCCCGCAAGCGTGAAGTCGGTATCGGCGCCGAACTTTGCGTAGATATAAACGTCATCGCCGTTTTTATATTCGGGATCCGTCGTGTCGAACTTAAGTGTCTCGGTGTTCCATACGCCTGACTCTATCAGAAGATCGTAGTTAACCTCGGTTATATCAAAATCGTTATGGTCAAGCTGCTCGGTACCCGCAGGGACCGTGTAGCCCGTTTCGAGGGTGTCATAATTGTGATATGCTGTAACCGTATCCGCAAAGTAGAAAATGTCGTCGGTCATCACGTAGGTGAGCTTATTCACGCCGTAATGGTCAACGTCCTCAATGGAGTATCCGTCCTCTATAGTCCAGGGATAAGAAAAGGATACCATGTGCAGCTTATATATCATGTTCTCGTGTATATCGCTTATCAGATTATCCTTGAATTCGCTGAGCTGATAATTCATCACCTTGGAGTTATATATAATATCATCATTAAAATAGGAATAGTTATTATATTTCCAATAATTGATGTAACCTATAGGATAATCGGGTATGGGCTGAGAAAACGTATATACAGCCGAAGAGAGCTGCTTTGTTACGGGGTCGACCCCGTAACAAGGCTGCACGGTTGCGCTTATCTTATTATATATGCGGTAGGTCTCGAGGGGCTCATAGACAGTTCTGAGGTGCTTTGTAAGCACGTAGAAGTAGCATA
>CACWNZ010000225.1 GCA_902762335.1 uncultured Ruminococcus sp.
CCCGACGCGCCGGGGAGCATTATATCGAGCAGCACCAGATCGTATTCCCGTTCATAGACCTTTGAAAGCCCCTCAGAGCCGTCGCAGGCAAATTCAAGCGAGAAAACATTTCCGTCCTTCGCGCCGAAATAATCACCTATCATCTCGCGTATCTGTGCGGAATCCTCAACTACAAGCATTCTGAATGACATCGGTTTCACCTCGGTTCGTGATACACAGACTGAGAGCTGTCTCTCTGTCTGTATACCGATAATATCAGGGGGATGTGTCCTTTTTGTATCCTTTGCAAAAAGTCATCGCCGCCCGGGCTGACCCGAACGGCGAGATATCTTTTGGGGTGTTGGTTTTATCAGCCCTTCATAGCCTCTTCAACAGCAACTGCGCAGGCAACGGTAGCACCGACCATCGGGTTATTGCCCATGCCGATGAGACCCATCATCTCAACGTGTGCCGGAACGGAGGACGAACCTGCGAACTGAGCGTCGGAGTGCATACGGCCCATAGTGTCGGTCATGCCGTAGGAAGCAGGACCTGCAGCCATGTTGTCGGGGTGGAGCGTTCTGCCTGTGCCGCCGCCCGATGCAACGGAGAAATACTTTTTACCCTGCTCGATGCATTCCTTCTTGTAGGTGCCTGCAACGGGGTGCTGGAATCTTGTGGGGTTGGTGGAGTTACCTGTGATAGAAACGCCTACGTTCTCCATGTGCATTATAGCAACGCCTTCCTGAACGTCGTCAGCGCCGTAGCACTTAACTGTCGCTCTGAGACCTGTAGAATAGGGCTTCTCAAAAATAACGTTTACCTTAGCCTCTTTGTAGTCATACTTCGTTTCAACGTAGGTAAAGCCGTTGATACGGGAGATGATCTGAGCAGCGTCCTTGCCGAGACCGTTAAGGATAACTCTGAGGGGCTTCTGGCGGACCTTGTTAGCCTTCTCGGCTATACCGATAGCGCCTTCGGCAGCAGCGAAGGACTCGTGACCTGCGAGGAAGCAGAAGCACTCTGTCTCCTCCTCAAGCAGCATCTTGCCGAGGTTGCCGTGGCCGAGACCGACCTTTCTGTGATCGGCAACAGAGCCGGGGATACAGAAAGCCTGCAGACCCTCGCCTATTGCTGCGGCAGCATCGGCTGCCTTGCGGCAGTTCTTCTTAATAGCTATAGCAGCGCCTACGGTGTAAGCCCAGCAAGCGTTCTCAAAGCAGATAGGCTGTATCTTCTTTACCTGATCGTAAACGTCAAGACCGGCATCCTTTGTGATTTTTTCAGCTTCTTCGACAGATGAGATACCGTACTGTGCGAGCACGGCATTTATCTTGTCTATTCTTCTCTCATAAGATTCAAACAGAGCCATTTTATTACTCCTTTCTCGGATCGATTATTTTAACCGCATCTGCAACACGACCGTACTGACCCTTGGCTTTTTCCCATGCATCAGTCGGGCTGTCTCCCTTTTTGATGAAATCGGTCATCTTTCCGAGGCTTACAAACTGGTATCCGATGACCTCATTGTTTTCGTCAAGAGCAAGACCTGTAACGTAGCCCTCAGCCATTTCGAGATAACGAACGCCCTTTTCCTTCGTGGCGTACATCGTGCCTACCTGAGATCTGAGACCCTTACCGAGATCCTCAAGACCTGCGCCTACGGCAAGACCGTCATCAGAGAAGGCGCTCTGAGTTCTGCCGTATACGATCTGGAGGAAGAGCTCACGCATAGCTGTGTTGATGGCATCACAGACAAGATCCGTATTGAGAGCCTCAAGGATAGTCTTGCCCTGGAGTATCTCGGCAGCCATAGCTGCGGAATGCGTCATGCCCGAGCAGCCGATAGTCTCAACAAGAGCCTCCTCGATAACGCCGTTCTTTACGTTAAGCGAGAGCTTGCATGCGCCCTGCTGAGGAGCACACCAGCCGATACCGTGTGTAAAACCCGAAATATCGCTGATCTGCTTTGCGTTTACCCACTTACCCTCTTCGGGTATAGGAGCCGGCTCATGCTTTGCGCCCTTTGCTACAGGGCACATCAGTTCAACTTCTTTTGTGTAAATCATTTTGATCTCCTTTCGCATATCTGTATGATACAGATTATTTGATCATACCGAAAGCAGCACCGCATCCATACGGACACAGACCGCTCCCTGTCATTATGATTATAATATTTTTTTGAGAAGATTTCAACATAAAAATAGAATTCTTTTGCAGATTTTTACGGAATTTTCATGCAGACAGACGGCTCAGGGCTATCACTGCAGCTTACAGGCTTACTCCGTCAAAAAAAGAGGTAAACCATACCTCGGGCGCCGTAAAGCTCCTGTTATTGAGATATTCAAGAATGCCCGCATCGGTAGTAAAGTGAAAAACGAGCTTATACGAATAAAGCGCCTGATATTTGAAGCCGTATTTTCTGTTGATCTCGTTTTTGCCGTACTTGCCGTCGCCGAGCAGCGGGTGACCCGTATAAGCCAGGTGCGCCCTTATCTGATGAGTCCTGCCCGTGAGGAGATCGACCTCTAAAAGGCTGAGTCCGTCCTTTTCGGCAAGCACCCTGTATTTTGTCTTTATCGTCTTGGAATCCGCTGTCGGCTTTTCGGAAATATATACTCTGTTCTGCTTCTCGTTTTTTTCAAGCCAGCCCGTAAGCAGGGCTTCCTTGTTTTTAAGTATCCCCACGGCAATACACAGATAAAGCTTATCAAGTTCTCTGTCCTTGAGCTTCTGATTCATTATCCTGAGCGTCTCGGCATTTTTGGCGGCTATCACTATTCCGCCCGTGTTTCTGTCTATCCTGTTGACGAGGGCGGGCGCAAACGAGTTTTCCATTTTGGGATCATACTCGCCCTTATCATAAAGATAATGCTGTACCCTTGCGATAAGAGAATCGAAATGATAGGTATCGTCGGGGTGAACGAGCAGTCCCGGCTTTTTGTTGAGCAGAAGTATATTCTCGTCCTCGTAGATGATATCAAGCTTTACGGGCGCTTTCATAAAGTCGTATTCGTCGGGCTTCTCCTGAAAAAACTCGTCCTTTATATACAGCGTAAGAACGTCTCCCTCTTTGAGTCGGTCGGATATTTCGCAGCGCTTGCCGTTTAGCTTTATATACTTC
>CACWNZ010000226.1 GCA_902762335.1 uncultured Ruminococcus sp.
CCCGAAATAGACGAAACGGCTATGATGCTTAAAAGCGTAACGGCGATCCAGGCGGTAAGCGACCTTCCGCTTCAGATAGACACCACCTCTCCCGAAACGCTTTCGGCGGCTGTGAGAGCCTATAACGGAAAACCGCTCATCAACTCAGTCAACGGCACCGAAAAGAGCCTCGAAGCCGTACTGCCTATTGTGCAGAGATACGGCGGCGGACTTATCGCCCTTACGATAGACGAAAAGGGCATACCCGACAACGCAGCAGACAGAGTGAGGATAGCGGAGAAGATCATCGCAAGAGCCGCCGAATACGGTATCAAGAAAAAGGAGATCATAGTTGACCCCCTTGCGCTGACTATCTCGTCAAATCCCGAAAGCGCGATCGTTACCCTTGAAGCCGTCAGACAGCTAAGGGCGCTCGGCGTAAAAACGAGCCTCGGCATCTCGAATATCTCCTTCGGTCTGCCGCAGAGAGAGCTTGTAACCTCTACATTCTATGCGAACGCTCTGCACTGCGGACTCAACTGCGCTATTATGAATCCCTTTTCTGCGGCGATGATGAGTACGTATTATACCTACAGGGCGCTCAACTGCCTTGATAAGGGCTGCGCGGATTATATAAACTATGCATCTACAGTGAGCCTTGCACCCTCCGTTCAGCAGACCGGGCAGGGCGGCAAGCCCGCTCAGAGCGCTGTCGGAGATCTCCGTTCGGCGATAATAAAGGGACTAAAAGAGCCTGCTGTTACCTACGCCGCAGAGCTTCTCAGAGAAACAGCCCCGCTTGAAGTCATAAACGGGCATATCGTTCCCGCTCTCAATGAGATAGGCGAGGCGTTTGAAAAGAAAAAAGCGTATCTTCCGCAGCTCCTTATGAGCGCCGAGGCAGCATCTGCCGCCTTTGAGGAGGTAAAAAAGCTGATCCCCGCCGATAAGACCGACAAGAGCAAGGCTATCGTGCTTGCCACGGTAATGGGGGATATCCACGATATAGGAAAGAATATAGTCAGGGTCCTTATGGAGAGCTACGGCTTTACGGTGTACGATCTCGGCAGGGACGTGCCGCCCGAGAGGATAGTTGAATGCGCGGTCGAGCACAACTGTAAGCTCGTCGGTCTGAGCGCGCTTATGACAACGACAGTTCCCGCAATGGCCGATACCATAGCCCTGCTCAACAAGACGGACAGGAGCATAAAGACCATGGTCGGCGGCGCGGTGCTCAATCAGGAATACGCCGATATGATAGGCGCGGATTTCTACGGCGCAGACGCAATGGACAGCGTGCGCTATGCCGAAAGCTTCTATTCAAAGGCGCAGCCTGCGGAATAATCACGGAAGGCTTTTCATAAATATCAACTACCGGATTAAAAGGGGTTGAAATCTATGAAGAAGCCGATAGTCTCCGCCGTAAGAAGAATATCAGTTCTGCGCAGCGATGCCCCTTTTTTATTGTTTTTTCTCGTTTCCGCCGCCGGAACGGTCTGCGGCGCATTGAGCAGTAAAACCGCCGATGCGGAAATGCTCAGAAGGCTCGATTTCCTTTTTCTCACGAATTTTGAGCTGCGAAGCACTCAGAGCGTGGTTTCGGCATTTATAGTCTCGTTTTCCTCGGTGACGGTCTTTATGCTTGCAGCGTTTTTTCTCGGACTGTCCCTGTGGGGCTGTGCGCTGTGCGCCGCCGTTCCGTTTTTCAGGGGATACGGCTACGGGCTCACGGCGGGCTTTATCTGCTCGACCTACGGAATGAACGGCTTTTTCTACAGTCTGCTCGTGCTTCTGCCCGGAACGTTCATATCCTGCGCGGCGCTTTCCTTCGCGGCTCTTTGCTCATTCAGAAGCTCCATAGGCTCTATCATGCACCTTATGCGCTCTCCCGTAAAGGACGACCCGAAGGCGCAGCTCAGATCCTACACCGTTAAAATGCTCAGGCTCATGCCGGTCTGCGCGGTATCGGGTCTTGCCGATACGCTGTGCTCGTTCGTCTTTTCGGGACTGTTCAGCTTTTAGAAAATATATATGAAATATCAAGGAAGTGTCAAAATGTCCGTTTCCAACAGCAGAAAATACAGCCTCTCCGATTTCTTTTCGGGATATTTCTCAAATTACGGCAGACTTCTGCTTGCTAATCTGTTTTTCTGTATCCCTCTTGCGGTGTTCATAACCGTTCTTGCTCTTTTGTCTAATTTTTTAGGAGGACTGAGCTGGTTCATCATCTTTCTGCTCATACCTTTCATGTCGCCCTTCTTCGCGGGTCTTGCAAACGTCTGCCGCAAGGTCACCGCAGACAGAAGCGTCAGACCCGTAAAGGACTTTTTCAAAGGGATAAAGGAAAATTGGCTGTTCTATCTTATCAATTCCGTCCTGCTCTATGCTCTCACCTCGGGAATGTTCGTAATGCTTGCGCTCAACAGTCAGTCCGACAGCGGCGCAGTAACGGCTTATCTTATTATAGTATCGCTCACCTCGCTGCTTTTTCTGCTTATTGAGTTCTCCGCGCTCACTATGTCCGTTTCGGTAGAGCTGCATTTCGTTGACGTCTTCAAGAACTCGCTCATTCTCATAGGCAAGGGCTTCATCAATCATCTCAAGACCCTTTTTGCGCTGCTGTTCATAGCATTTCTTATGTATTCTCTTGCGGCGGTCATAAACAGTCTCGTACCGCTGCTCGTCGTTTACGGCGTTCTTACCCTGCTTTCGCTTCCCGCGCTTATAATGTATGTGATAATCTATAATTCCTATCAGACGGTGGATAAACATATTATCGCGCCTTTCTCCGAGGAAACGAAGCGCGCACGGCAGAAGGAGCTTGATAAGCAGAGGGACGAGGAGCTGACTATAGAGGATCTCGAGCCCCTTGCAGTCGGCGACCCCGAGGAATACGTTTTCCTCAACGGTAAGACCGTGAAGCGAAAGACAGTGCTCAGAATGATAGAGGTCAGAAAAAATGCCGAACAGTGAAATTATATGATAATATTATTCTCACTGAGCACAAAAAATAGCAAAAACATAGAAAACCGCACTGCGGACTCTTTAGCAGGAAAATGATATTGACATACTTTTAACATGATTTTATAATGATAAATATATGGAAATAATCATCAGAATA
>CACWNZ010000227.1 GCA_902762335.1 uncultured Ruminococcus sp.
TCAAACCTACCGTGCCTGCTTAATTGTCGAATCGCGGTGCAGAAGTATGGGATAACAACGAGGTTGAGCGCGAAATCGGGAGCGGCAGCTTGCCGCCGCCGGCGTCAGAACGGCAGGTCGGAATTCTCCCATTCAAGTCTGAACAATATGGCGTTTCTGCGGAAGCGGATTATCTCGAGTATCCTGAAGCTTTTCCGCTTGATAAAGTAGTTCTCAAGCCCGCCGAGAGTATCTACATCTATAAATGACGGGAACGCAAGCAGACACTCTGTAAGACCGTATTCCCCGAGAAAAACAAGGTTTCTCAGCACGGTGCGGAGATTATCCTTGATATACTGCTCTGCCTCGGGCATTGCGCTGTCGAGATAGATCCTTACTATAAGCGGGATAAAGTATCTTCTGAGCCGCGCCTTGAACGCAAAGCTTTTCAGTATGACAAGCCGCACGGCAACGCTGTAGATCTCATATACCCTGTCGGGGTCATCTACGCTGAGGCTGTGCCTTCCTATGCGGATCTCTCTGAGACTGTCGCAGCGCGAAAAGGCGTGCTTATCAAGGGAGACTATGCTGTTTTGCGGGAAGCTTACCGTGCGCAGATAGGTACAGCCGCTGAAGGCGTCTCTTTCTATCTCCTTTATCGTATCGGGCAGCCTGATCTCATCAAGCCGCGCGCAGTTTTCAAAGGCGCCTCTGTCTATGCATTCGAGTCCCTCGTTCAGCCTTACCTCAGAGAGCGAGCTGCAGCCCCTGAAGGCTCTCTCGCCTATGCCCCTTACCGTGAAGGGCAGGTCAAGCTCCCTGAGCCTTGCGCAGCCCTCGAAGGCTTCATCGTCTATAAGGTGCATTCCCGTGGGGAATATCACTCTTTTTATGCCATCCATGCCCGAAAAAACGCCCTTTGATATAAGCAGCGTTCCCCCGGGGATATTCACCGTCTCGTCATTACCCTTGTAGCCCAGCAGCATATTGTTCTCGGCTTTTATGAAGTCGCCGTTGTATTTTTCAAAGCATTCGGTGTTCTTTAAAGCATCTCTGCCCACGAAGATAAGGCGAGGGGGCATACGGATACTGAAAAGCCTGCGGCAGCCGCAAAAGGCTCTGTCCTCTATCCTCTCAAGGGTCGGCGGGAGATCAGCCGTAAGAATTCCGCTGCCCTCAAAGGCGCTCTCGCCTATCTCCTTCAGCCCATCGGGCAGCTTTATAAGTCTGAGGCTGCCGCAGCCCCTGAAGGCTCTTTTTCCTATCCTCTTTACCGTTTCGGGTATGGAAATATCCTCAAGAGAGCTGCAGTCCCTGAAAAGACCGTCGGGTATCTCGCTCATGCGGCTCGGAAGAACTGCCGATCTGAGACTGCGGCAGCCGCTGAAGGTGTCCCATTTAAGAATGACTCCCTCGGGGATCTCTATACTTTGCAGCGACCTGCACCCGCTGAAGACTCCCGCCTCAATATTGCCGAGGCTTTCGGGCAGCTCGACTCTCTCAAGTGAGCCGCAGCCCTGAAAGGCAAAATATCCTATAGTGCTCGTACCCTCGCATATCACCGCCCTTTTAAGAGAAGCGCAGCCGCTGAAGGCGCAGCTGCCGAGAAACGCAACGCCGCCCGGTACAGAGATCTCCTCAAGAGAAATGCAGTCCTGAAAGGCGTTGCAGTACAGGTCGGTAAGACCTGCGGGCAGTCTTACCCTTTTAAGAGCCGTACAGCCCTTGAAGGCGCAGGACTCTATCCTCGTTACCGTGTCCGGTATAATTACCTCAGTAAGCGTTTTATTCCCCGAAAAGCAGGATCCCCCTATAGTCCTTATTCCGTCGGGAAGCTCCAAAGCGGAGCCTCCCTCATCATCAACGAAAAGAAACAGCGTATCGCCGCATATATGCATACCCGGCTCGGTGCAGACCCTGCGGGCATCTATCTGAATTTCGGGGGTCATTTCGGGGTATATACGGGTTTGTACCTTCATAGCAGTCAGACCTCCGATCAATACCGCTTGCTGAACGAGAAGTATTCTACCCCGTCATTGCGGAACAGCTCCTCGATATCAACATAATCGGATTTATCATCGTATTCAAGATAGGCGTCGTGTATCTTGGAGACGGGCAGAGTAAAGCGGAAATGCTTTTCGTCGAATTCAAGATCATTTATGAGAAATTCTATGACTATCGACTTCTGCTTGGTATTCTTTTTGCGGTACTTAAGCGTAACACGGGCTATCTCGTCGTTATAGAAATTGATAACATTGACCTGCGGTGTGGACACGTAGCCCCTATTGAAATGGATAGAGACAAAGAACTCGGGGCAGGATCTGACATCGCCCGATATATTGAGGTCCTTAAGGGCTTCTTCGGTGGAAAGTCCCGTGTTCACCTCGAATATGATAGCCCTGAGCGCATCGTAGCTTACCTTGGTAAAGAAGGAATAGTTGAGTATAGTTCGGCACTCGCTCTGATATTCGGGCTTTACGTTGTCATGGGCGTACTCCAATATGTCCTTGGGCATGGGGTAGTGGAATTTGAAATGATAGTGTATCCTGCCGGGTCGGTCGATAAGATAGTTATTTATCGACCTTATGTCGTTGCAGGTGAGCACGAAAAGCTTTCTGCCGTTGGATATACCGTCGAACAGCTCAAGAAGCTCGGTCTGATGCGAATACATGGATGTCATGCTCTGCTGAGGGATATCCCAATCGCCTAAGCCGTCGGCTCTGATACCCCTCGTACTGCAGTCCTCGCCGAAGCGCTTTTCGTATTCGTCAAAAAGCACGGCGCATTCCTGTGTGATCTTTCTGAGGAAGGAGTCTATCCCGGGAATGTATCTGTCGACGATTATAACGGGCATTCCGCGGGCTATAGCCTCGCTTGCAAGATTCTTCAGAAAGGTCGTCTTGCCTATGCCCTTCTCTCCGCTGAGCAGTACGCCCATATTCCTGTCGAGCTTTCCGAAGGTGCTGAAGGTCTTTGCGATCTTTACCGCAACATCGCCGTAGATCTTTCCGTTAACCTCTATCTCACCGTATTCCTCAAGGAAAAAGCCCTCCTGCTGCTGAAACCTTACCACGTAGGCGGCGGCGGGCAGTCTTTCGATGACTGCCATAGC
>CACWNZ010000228.1 GCA_902762335.1 uncultured Ruminococcus sp.
AAAACCTTTTTGCTCTTGTGGCTAAGATCGTAGAAAAGCTCAAGGCAAAGTTTGCCGAGGGCAAGGGCTGCTGCAAGTTCAAGGCAGACGACGAGGACGAGGATACGGACGATGCCGTTTCTCTTGACAACGACGATATAATCCTTGACGATGATATAATCGCCGAGCTCAGAGAGCAGGAGAGAAAGGAACAGCTCAAGAAGAAGCTCCTTATCGCCTGCGCAGGCTTAGCCTCAGTCATACTCATTATCTCGCTCATCGTTAAGTCACGCAAAAAAGGCAAGAAGGACTGACAGAATAAAACAGACAGACCGGGACTCCGCTTAAGGCAGGGTCCCGGTCTTTGTTTGTTATGTATAAAACTATTCAATATTTCGTTCACTTTTTTAGACGATATATCCTTGAAAAATAAGCATATTTTGTAGTAGAATAGTATCAACAACGATCCATAAAAGGAGGGACTGTCATGAAAGGAGATTTTTTGAAAAGACTTTGCGCTTTTTCGCTTTCTGCGCTGATGCTGACCTGTGCGGGTTTTACAGAGGTACTGCCCTTCGGAGCGGCGGGGCTTGCCGTGAGCGCTGCCGACGACGCCATTGAAACGGCAGATCTGAGATTCAGACCGAACGACGACGGAACTCTCAGGGTAGCAAAGGTACTCAGCAGAAATAAGGAGATAGTCATACCCGGGGAGATCAACGGCATGAAGGTTACCAAGATCAGTAAAAAAGCCTTTTACAACGCCGTTCTGCTTGAGAAGATAACCATTCCCGAAACGGTAACGGAGATCGGCGAGCAGGCTTTTGAAGGCTGCTTCAGCCTTAAGGATACGGGTCTTACGAGCGGGATAAAAACCATAGGCAAATGCGCATACAAGGACTGCAGAGGGCTGCATGAGGTCACGATACCGGGAAACATCGACACCGTTAGTACAGGTATCTTTGCAGGCTGTACCCGCCTTCAGCGCGCAACGATCAAGTCAGGAGTAAATACGATAAGCTCCGGAGCCTTTCTGGGATGCTTATCTCTGAAGGAGCTTATCATTGAGGACGGACTTGAGCGGATCGAGGGCGGCGCGTTTGAGAATTGCTACGCTCTTAAAAGCATAGAGATACCCGACAGTACGCTCAATATCGGCGCCTACGCCTTTACCGATACGGCATGGTATAAATCTCAGCCCGACGGAGACGTATATCTCGGCAAGGTATTTCTCATGCGTAAGGGTACGGACAAAAGCGATCCAAAGCTCACGATAAAAAGCGGCACAAGGGCGATAGCTGCCAACGCGCTGTGGACAAGAACGCAATTTACGTCTGTGGAATTGCCCGACAGCCTTGAGGTAATAGGCGAAACGGCATTTTTCTACTGTACCGGACTCACCTCGATAAAACTTCCCAAAAGGCTCAGGAGCATAGGCGGAAACGCTTTTCTTAACTGCGATGGTCTTGAGAGCATTGAGATACCCGACAGCGTGACCGAATTGGGCTATCAGAGCTTCAGCGGCTGCAAGAGCCTCGTCTCCGTCAAGCTCCCCCAAAACCTGTCCGTGTTAGAGTCCGCCGTTTTCGGCTACTGCGACAGTCTCAGATCGATAAAGCTCCCCGCCGACCTCAAGGAACTGCGGTCGGAAGCCTTTACCAATTGCACGAGCCTTGAGAGCATCGAGCTTCCCGAAGGTCTTACAAAGATAGATGATCTCGTCTTTTCTGGGTGCAGTTCACTCAGAACGGTGATCATCCCCGATACCGTCACGGCAATTTATAACGATGCCTTCCTCGGCTGCGATAAGCTTACCATATACGGCAAAAAGGGCAGCTATGCCGAGAACTACGCAAAAATAAACGGTATACCCTTTGTTGAAGCGGGGGCTTCTTTGACGAACACCTCTTATCTCTCTTCCGAGAGCGTCACTCTCGGCAGGATCATAAAGGTAAGGCTCTCTGCCGTAAGCGGCGCATCACCCTTAAGATATACCGTACAGTATAAAAAAACAACGGGCAATAAATGGACTACGCTCATCAGGGATACAAAAAAGACCGCAGTCGCGCTTACGCCAAAGGCTGCCGTAAGCTATGACGTCAGGGTGACAGTAAAGGACAAGAACGGAAAAAGCTCGGTAAGAACGCTTCAGCTTACCGTGAACAAGCCCCTCACCAACGTATCAAAGCTCAGCTCGGACAGCATAACGCTCGGCGAAAGGGTTAAGATACGCTGTTATGCAAAGGGCGGCGAGGGCGAATACACCTACGCCGTATATTGCAAAAAGGCATCGCACATCAAATGGACAAAGCTGCGCGGCTATACCTCGGGGAATGCCCTCACCTTCAGACCGACCACAGCCACGCAGTACCATATCCGTGTAGATGCAAAGGATAAGAGCGGCAGGGTCGAGAGCAAGATACTTACCCTCAGCGTTGTTAAGAAATGATCGGCAAATACAATTCGAGGCTTCCGCACCGTAACAGTGCGGAAGCCTCGATTATTTCTGTTATCTATCTGCCCGCGCTCCGCTTTGAAAGGCGTTTTTCAAGCGCATAGAAAAACGGCAGACCAAGCACGAAAAGAACGGCAAGCTCGGTTTTCTGAAAGAGATACACTGCCGCCATCGCCGCCAGACCAAACGGCACACAGGCAAGCGCGAGCACAAAAGCGGCGGTGTACAGCCTGTTCATTTTCTTCATGTCCTTTCCCTCCACGCGTCCGCGATCGCGGAAAAATCCTCCAGACTCAGCGCCTCGGCGCGCGCGTTCTGCGGCACGCCCGCCTTCTCCAGGAGCGCGAGGACCTCTCCCTTGCTCACTCCCAGTCCCGCGCTGAGAGAATTGGCTATCACCTTTCTCCGCTGTGAGAACGCCGCCCTGACCACCGTGAAAAACGCCTCCCTGTCTGCGCTGACAGGCGGCTCCTCAAGCACATTGAGACGCATCACCGCCGAATCCACCTTGGGAGCCGGCATAAAGGAGCCCGCGCTCACGCCGAAAAGCATTTCGGGACGCGCATAGTAATTGACCGCGACCGTCACAGCGCCGCTCATGCGCGAACCGACGGGCGCGCAGATGCGCTGCGCCGCCTCCTTCTG
>CACWNZ010000229.1 GCA_902762335.1 uncultured Ruminococcus sp.
AGCCCGCCGTTCCTCAGGCTCCCGTTCAGCTCAATGCCGTTAAGGCGGTAGAGGAGGAGAGCCCCACAATAGCGCAGGTAGGAGCTATCGAGGGCGTATCGGGACAGTTTGCGAATGCGGTGATCAATCTCAAGCCCAACGAAAAGGTGCTCATAGGCAGAGACCCCTCTACCTGTAATATAGTTATCTCTTCGGAGAAGAAGGATATAAGCCGTACACACTGCTCCGTCAAGTACGATCCCTATACCGACAGCTTCAAGGTAATAGATACGTCCTCTAACGGTACCTTCGTCAACGGACAGAAGCTCGTCAGGGATCAGGAGACACAGCTCCCCGCAGGTACGGTACTTTCGCTCGGCAGCGGTGAAAATCAGTTCAGACTCAAGAAGGTCTAAAGGAGGATAATCATGGCAAAACAGGTTCAGTGTCCGAATGGTCATTTCTATGATCTGAGAAAATTCCAGGTCTGCCCGTTCTGCGGCGCGCCTGCTATGACTGCTATGCAGCCTCCCCCGCCTCCGTCCCCTCAGCAGGGAATGTATCCCCCTCCGCCTCAGCCGGGAATGTACCCGCCGCCTCCCCCTCAGCCGGGAATGTATCCGCCTCCGCCCCCTCCCATGGGACAGGGCATCAATGCAGATCAGAGGACGGTATCGCTGAGCAGCTTTGACGAGACAAATACACAGCCCGTTGTCGGCTGGCTTGTAGGCGTATCAGGTCCCTCAAAGGGCAGGACGTACGCGATAAGGGAGAACAAGAATTTCATCGGCCGCTCCGCCAACATGGATATAGTTCTTGCCGATGATAATTCGGTATCAAGAGAAAAGCACGCAGTTATAGTTTACGTTCCGAGACAGAGAGCCTTCATAGCTCAGCCCGGCGATTCAAGAGAGCTTTATTATATCAACGATAAGGTCGTTCTTGACAATACCGGGCTCAAGGAAAACGACGTGCTCGAGATCGGCCGCTCGAGGTTCTTTTTCCTGCCGCTCTGCGGCGAGAGCTTCGGCTGGGACGAGATAAGAGCACAGTAAAACATGACCCTACAAGACCGTATCCCCGAGTCCTCAGAACAGGGCTCGGGGCGGTTTTGGATATAGGGATATCAGAAAACAGGTGTATTTGCGGGAAAGCACCCCGCCAAAGAGATATTTTCCCGTGCAGACACCGACATTACAGCAAAAGGGGAGAGCGTTATGATAGAAAAGGGAAGCATCATCAACGGAACATACAGAGTAGAAGATAAAATAGGCGCAGGCGGCGGCGGTACGGTTTTCAAGGCGTATCATCTCAGGCTTGAAAAATACGTTGTGGTCAAGCGCATAAACGATGCGTGGGTGGACGTTATGGACTCCCGCAAGGAAGCGGATATAATCAAGCACCTCAAGCATCAGTATCTTCCGCAGGCTTATGATTTTCTTGAATTAGAGGACGGCATCTATACCGTAATGGACTTCGTGCCGGGCGCCTCGCTCGATAAGTACATCAAAAGCGGATTCAAATTCAGACAGCAGCAGGTGATCTATTGGGCAAAGCAGGTGACAGAGGCGCTGGTATATCTCCACGCGCAGAAGCCGCCTATAATCCACAGCGATATAAAGCCCGCCAATATCATGATAAATCTTGAGGGAGACGTGTGCCTTATCGACTTCAACGTGTCTCTCATGAGTACGCCCGACAGCAGTATAAGCGCTACGAGCCGCGGTTATGCCGCCCCCGAGCAGTATCTTAATATTCAGCCTCTCAACGAGCCCGTTGAGGGTCAGCCCTTTGTGCCGAAATATAATTTCGATATGAAGGCGCCTCTCGATCAGCGCTCGGATATATACAGCCTCGGTGCTACGCTCTATCATCTCATGACGGGTCAGCGCCCGCCAAAGCTTCCCGAGAACAGGCTGCCCGAGATACCGGCACAGCTTGAGGGCTATGATGAAACGCTGATAAACATCGTCAATAAAATGACAAGATACGACCCGAGGGAAAGGTATCAGACGGCTCAGGAGCTTCTTGACGACCTCAGCAATATACGCAGGCTCGACAGGAGATATAAAAAGCATAAAAGGTCGCGTCTCATAGTGAATACGGTGTTCCCGATAATAATGGCAGGCGCATTGGCGCTCGGCACGGTGGGCTTTATGATGATGAAAAAGGAAGCCGACACGGACTACTCCGACAGGCTCAGCTATGCCGAGAATCTTGTTCAGAACAAGGACTATGAGAACGCAGAAAAAGCCTATGCCGAGCTGATCGAAAAATCGCCCGACAGGATAGAGCCCTATTACGGTATGCTTAAGCTGTATACCGACCGTTACGATTTTGAAAAGGCAGCGCAGTACGGCAGCGATATGCTGGCGCAGCACGGTCTTGATAACGGCTCGTCAGATCGTTCCGTGCTCAGCGGGTATTATTATCTGCTTGCTAATTCATATTTCGAGCTTGAAAGCTACGACAAGGCGAACGAATATTACGCAAAGGCGCTTGATACCGACGACGGCAGCGGAGAGCTTTACCGCGACTATGCAATATCCCTTGCAAGGAGCGGCTTCGTTGACAAGGCTGAGGAGCAGATGAAAAAGGCGGAGGAAAAGGGACTTGAAACAGATAAGCTGAAGCTCGTCAGCGCCGAGATAGCCTTTGCAAAGGGCGACATGAAGACGGCTGAGGAGCAGTTCGCACAGCTTGCCGAAGGAACTGCCGACACCGAGCTTGCGCAGAGGGCGTGTCTGTATCTTTGCAGGGTATATCAGCGCGAGGGCAAGTATGATGAGATAATAAGCACCGTAGAAAAGCACGAAAATATACTCAACGCTTCACGCAGAAGAGCTGCTAAGATCATGTGCGCAGAGGCATATCTCAGCAAGGCTGGCAATGCGGACGGCGAAGAAAAGAAGCAGTACGCGCAGAAGGCTGCGGATATCTATAACGAGCTGAAGAAGAGCGGAGCGGTATCGAAAAAGAGCGACTTCAATCTTGCCACGGCTTACGAATACCTTGACGATATGGTGAATGCGCAGAGCATACTCAAC
>CACWNZ010000230.1 GCA_902762335.1 uncultured Ruminococcus sp.
AAATAAAATGGAAAACTTTCAAGAGGCGCTCGCTCTTATGGGCATAGGCATGGGAACCGTATTCACAGTTCTGCTGCTGATAATATTTCTTATAAATCCCCTGCACGAATGCGCCCACGGTCTTGCCGCCTATAAGCTGGGCGACAGAACGGCAAAGAACATGGGCAGGCTCACCCTTAACCCGATAGCCCATATAGACTACGTCGGCTCGCTTATGATGCTGATAATCGGCTTCGGCTGGGCTAAGCCCGTGCCCGTGAACTTCAATAATTTCAAGAAGCCTCGGCTCGGTATGTTCATTACCGCCCTTGCAGGTCCGCTTTCAAATCTTCTTGCGGCAGTGCTCGGCGGCGTGATATACAACACCATAAATACCGTTCTCGTAAAAAGCGGCGACCTTATATATTATCAGGGCGAGCTCTATTACAATATCGGCTACGACCCGGGCGCAATGAAATACGTGTTCATGTTCCTGACCTTCTTTATTATGATAAATATATGTCTTGCGGTGTTCAACCTTCTGCCGATACCGCCGCTCGACGGCTCAAAGATACTCATGTCCTTCCTTCCCAACAGGATCATCTTTAAAATGCAGAGATATGAAATGTATATTTCTATCGCCCTGTTCGTGCTCGTGGTATCGGGCGGCGCGGCAAACCTTCTCTATCCCGTACAGGAATGGCTGTTCGACGGGATACTCGACTTAACAGCCCTGCCCTTCTCGTGGGCATGGTGACCCCGCCTGCCTCTGAATATCTATATCGGGAGAACGAAAATTGGAAAAGCTGTCATATAAGTTAGATGT
Source organism: uncultured Ruminococcus sp. (assembly GCA_902762335.1). Classification (GTDB taxonomy): domain Bacteria; phylum Bacillota; class Clostridia; order Oscillospirales; family Acutalibacteraceae; genus UBA1213. The sequence continues at coordinate 806 of CACWNZ010000230.1, forward strand.
GTTCGAGGGTCCTCTTGACCTGCTCCTGCATCTTATAGAAAAAAACAAACTGAATATCTATGACATTCTCATATCCGAACTGCTCGACCAATATATGGAGCAGATAGACCTTATGCAGCAGCAGGACCTTGATATTGCGGGAGAATTCCTTGCAATGGCTTCACGGCTGATACAGATAAAATCCGCTATGCTGCTGCCTAAATATGAAGAAGCCGAGGAAATGCGCCGCGAGCTTTCGGGTCAGCTCATAGAATACCGCAAATGCAAGCGCGTTGCGGCTATGCTTTCCGGGCGGATAAGCTTTGACAGCTTCTGCAGAGAGCCCGCGAAGATAAAGGCTGATATGAAATATAAGCGCGTACACGAGGCACAATACCTTATCCCCGCCTATCTTGCGGCGGTAGGCAGAGGCAAGGCGAAGATACCCCCGCCGAAGGACGCATTTTCGGGGATAGTTGCACGAAGGATCGTATCCGTCAGCTCGAAGATATACGGTGTGATAAGAAAGCTCCGTGACGGAAAAAGCAGACCCTACAGTGAAATGTTTGATGACGCTCAGGACAAAAGCGAGCTTGTCGCTACCTTTCTGGCAATACTTGAGCTTATCAAGGGCAAAAGGCTGAGAGTGGAAGGCGACGGCGAAGACTGCAAGCTTAAACTCATCATCGGTGGTGAAGATCAATGGACAGAAGAAAACTGAAAAGCACTGCGGAGGCGATCATTTTTGCCTGCGGAACTCCCGTAGAGGCGGCAAGGATAGCCGAGGGACTCGGAATATCCGAGGAGGAGGTCTTTGATGTCTGCGACGAGCTCATGCGCGACTACAGCGAAGCCGACAGGGGCATAAGGATAGTCAGGCTGAACAAGAGCTATCAGATGTGCACCTGCGAAGAATACGCCGAGCCGATACGAACTGTAATGGATCTGCGCAGGAACACCCCGCTTTCACAGGCGGCGGCAGAGGTGCTCGCGGTCATCGCATACAACCAGCCCGTCACAAAGGCGTTCGTAGAGCAGGTGCGCGGAGTAGACTGCTCGGGCGTTATATCGGGACTTATATCACGACAGCTCATAGAAGAAAAGGGCAGGCTCGAGCTTCCGGGCAAGCCTCTCGTTTACGGCACTACCGAGCATTTTCTTCGGTGCTTCAATATTTCTTCTCTCGACGAGCTGCCCCCGCTGCCCGATGACGATAACGGCGGCGATGATGCCTCGGATGCCGTACAGGGTGATCTGCCATGAATATATTTTTACTTATCCTCGCGGGAATAATAGCCGTCATTGATCTGCTTATCTTCTGCCCCGTTGTAGTGAAGATCGAATTCAGGGAAAAACTGAAAATAAAGGCCGGCTATCTCTTCCCCATTATACCCATACCCACAGGCGCAGAGGCAGACCCCGAAAAGGCAGCAAAAAAGGAAGCCAAAAAAGCCAAAAGGGAAGAAAAAAAGCGCCTCAAGGAAGAAAAGCGCAGGCTGAAAAAAGAAAAAAAGCACCCCTCTGCCGCCGAAACGGAGGAGCAGACCGAGCCCGCCAAAAAAGAAAACGCCTTTACGAAGATCCTCAAGGAGGACGGTGTCAAGGGTATCATCGAGCTTATCAAGGAGCTTGCAAGGATCGTCGGAGGGCTTGTAAATAAAATAACCGACCACCTTACCATATCAAAATTCGACCTCGATATAGCCGTATCCTCTGAGGACGCGGCAAAAACGGCGACTACCTATTCGTATATCTGCACGGCGGTCTACCCCTCGGTGAGCTTCATCAGCGAGCACGTCAGAAAATGCCGTCACAAAATAAGGATAGCCCCTGTATTCACGCGGGAAAAGACACAGTTCCGCCTTGTTCTCAAGGCAAGGATCTCCCCCTTCTTTGTTCTCAGCGCCGCCTTAGGCGCAGGCATAAAGGCACTCGGGCTTTTTCTTAAAAAGAAAAAGTAACACACACTCAAGCGATTTGGCGGCAAGCTGCCGCCCCCCTTTTCGCGTTCAGCTTTATTGTTTTGCCATACTTCTGCTCCGCGAATACAGCTATAAAGCATTTTCGCGGGACGAAAGTATAATATGCCGAAGAAGTAGCGCGCGGAACGCAAATCGGCACCGGCGGTGCGTGACCGCACAGTACGTGTTCGCGGCACAGCTTTCTCTTGGATCGTTACTTCATGCCCGCGCCCATACTGCATTATTGCCGCGGGAGCCAAATATCACTGCGCACGGTCAGA
>CACWNZ010000231.1 GCA_902762335.1 uncultured Ruminococcus sp.
TGCAGCTTTCTCTCGGGCATGAAGCTGTCCTTCTTCAATAACTTACTATAATGCCCGAAGGGCGACCACAATTATTCACTATTCGTTATTCATTATTCATTATTCATTTCTTCTGCCTTGCTATGCCCGATAAAGAACGGCGCTGTATCGTATAGGACAGGCAAAAGCAGGAGCTTGTCGTATGCAGTAATGTCCGGTCGTTACATGACGATCAAAACAATGACCGTACTTTGTACTGATCTTTAACGTATCGGCATATACATATAGCAGGGCGTATGATCGCCGACAAAGCTTTTCTGAAGCTGCGTGCTGATCGGCAATGTATCGCACTGCCCTGAAAAAACGGCAGCACTTGATAAATCCAAGGTGTTGTGCTATACTTTTGGTATCATATCAGGAAAAGAGATGTCAATATGAGAAAAACGGCTTTTATATTATTTTTAGCCGCTGCTGCGGCGCTGACCTGTCTCGTCGGCTGTGCGGGGAAAAACGGTGACGGAAAGACCTCGCAGACCGCTGAAGGCTCCTCACGGCAGGCAAGCGTACAGACACCTGCGGAGGTATCCGGGGAAAACAGCGTTTCTGCTCAGTCGTCCGAAGAGAGCAAGCCCGAGGAGAGCAGAAACGAGGAGAGCAAGCCCGAGGAGAGCAAGCCCGAGGAGAGCAAGCCCGAGGAGAGCAAGCCCGAGGAGAGCAAGTCCGAGGAAAGCAAGTCCGAGGAAAGCAAGCCCGATGAGAGCGAGGAGAGCAAGAAAGAGAGCTCTGCGGAGGAGCAGGGATATTTCTTTGATGACGAGGATATAGTAGAGGACTACCACACTGCGACGGTGTTCACCGATGATGAGGACTTCAATAAGCTGTTTGCCGAAAACGAGATAGATAAGTCCTATAACGAGGAGATGAAGAATCCCGAGACGGTAGCCGAGATGAGGATAGTGACAGAGGACTATACCCGCAGATGGCAGAAGCAGGAGGAAAAGGCGTACGAGAAGCTTGGCGCGGCGCTTGAGGAAATGCCTGCCGAAAAGGAAAAGCTTGAGCGATCGCAGGAACAGTGGCTCGCCGATCTTGAAAAGACCGAGGCAAGCTTTATTCAGGAGGCATCGGACAACGGCACGTACGGACTGCTTGCCGCCGATTCTGCCATGATGAACTACTATAAGGGCAGGGCTGCCGTGCTTTATCATCAGCTTTACCTTCTTAACGGCAGCTTCGATATGACCTGAAAACGGAGATGAACAGAATATGAAAAAAAGACTTGTTTGCATTATAGCCGCAATAACGGCGGCGCTTCTGCTTATGTTCTCTGCGGGCTGCGACCTTGACGGCTACAAAAAAAGCGACCGGTACGTCGGCGACGTCAAGAGCCTTGTAAACGATACAGTCAATTATACGAGAAAGCTCAGGCGGCAGGACGAGTCCTTTGATATAAACGACAGTGAAAAGCTGAGGGGCTACCTTCTTACTGCGGACGACCTTATAAATACTCTTGAGAAGATACAGAAGCTGCGCCCGACAGATGAATTTGACAATATGAACGAAAAGCTCAGGGCGGCGTCGGAGCACGCACTCAATAACGTCATGCAGATCCGATCCTTTGTAGCCTATGCGGGCGAGAGCGGAGACGACAGCATATATAAGCGCGAAAAGGAAAAGTTCCTTTCGGACTATATGAACTCCTACGACGAGATGAAGGAGCTTTCGTCCGAGATACAGACCTATTGGCGCAATGCGTGATCCGCGGTCTGAGATGAATAATAAATTCCGTGGCGCGGGTACTTGATATTGCCGCGCGCATGGTGGTATAATGCTTGACGGAGGTGTTGCTGTATGAGTAACAGAAGAATAGGATTTATAGGCGCGGGAAATATGGCTACCGCGATCGTAAACGGGATAATTACCAATAAGGCGAAAAAGGCTGAGGAGCTTTCGGTGTTCGATCTTGACGGAGAAAAGCTTGCGCTCATGGCGGAAAAAGGAGTTGACACTGTCGCTTCTTGCGCCGAGCTTGCGCAGAAGAGCGATATTATCGTGCTTGCCGTTAAGCCGCAGAATTATAACGAGGTGCTTGATTCGATAAAGGACTCCGTAAGGGAGAATACCGTAATAGTCACTATCGCTGCGGGAATATCCATAGCCCGTGTTCGCGCGGGTCTCGGGAAGAACTGTCCCGCTGTCAGGGTAATGCCGAATACGCCTCTGCTTTTAGGCAAGGGCGCAAGCGCTCTGTGCCGTTCGGAGAATATCTCGGACGAGGATTTCGACGAGGTGTATAAGATGTTCGCGCTTTCGGGCGATGCGGTGATCCTCACGGAGGATAAGATGAACGCGGTTATCGCGGTAAACGGCAGCAGTCCCGCTTACGTTTATCTGTTTGCAAAGGCTATGGTCGATTATGCGGTTTCCGTCGGTATCGACAGGGACGCCGCAATGAAGCTTGTCTGCAAGACCTTCGAGGGCAGCGCGGAGATGCTCCGTTCAAGCGGCGATACTCCCGAAACTCTCATCGAGAAGGTATCCTCAAAGGGCGGCACGACTATAGAGGCTCTTAAGGTGCTCAACGAAAGAGAAGTGCCTAAGGCGATTTTAGATGCTATGGCAGCCTGCACCCGCAGGGCAGAGGAACTCGGATCGTGAGCCGAAAAAAATGTTCATACAAAAAGGGTCGGTGCTTATTCCTGCACCGACCCTATATTATTATATTACAAACCCGCCGTTCACGCCGAGCACCTGTCCCGTAATGAACGAGGAGCTCTCTGCCGCCAGAAACAGCATTGCCCCCGCAACGTCCTCGGGTGTGCCGAGGGTGCCTGTGGGCGTTTCTTCACGGAGGGCGTTTTTATCCTCGTCGCCGAGCATAGCCGTCATGTCCGTTTCGATGACCCCCGGGGCTATGCAGTTCACGGTTATACCGCTGAGTCCCTCTTCCTTGGCAAGAGCCTTGGTCAGACCGATGATACCCGCCTTTGCAGCGGAATAATGCACCTCGCACGAGCCGCCCGTCTGTCCCCACATGGA
>CACWNZ010000232.1 GCA_902762335.1 uncultured Ruminococcus sp.
AGCATTCTTCGGACTGCTGCTCTTTGCGGGAATATTCTATACCGTCAGCAGAAAGCGCAGAAAAGGCGCAGATAAATAAGTCATAAAAACAAAAAGGGGCTGTCTTAGCGCGACAGCCCCTTCGTTATGCGTATTTTTATTCGGTAAATAAGATACTAACGTTTGCCTGATAGCCGGATCTATACTCGTCAGCTTCTCTCTAAACATCTGCGTAGCTGTCTCGGGATATACCGCGCTTGAGCTGATAAAAATGTAATCACCGAAGCCGACACCGCTGTCAGGCAGGGCTTGGATATGCTCACGGGTGTAAGCTGTCACGTCGAGTATTGCATCAAAATACCTGCCCTTCAGAACGTCCTTAGCCTGCATTCTGTCGCAGCAGATGAATTCCGTATCCCTGACCTGTTCTCTGCTGCCCCTGTTTATAACGCTCACGCTATTGTCTGCGCCGACAAAATATTCCGCCGTATATCTGCTTACAAAGGCAGTACCGCCTGTTATCTATATCTTCACGTCGTTTCTCCTTTCGGGCAGCAAAAATATTTTATCGTTGAAAAATTCTTGTGTCAATAAAATTATCATACTTATGCGGAGGCAGGCTCTATGAATTTTTACAAAAAAATGGTAAAATCTATTACGTAAGCTGCAACGGATAATAATTTTTTGCGACTATATATACAGAAGACAGGGGAGGTGAGTCTTATGGAGGATACGGCGATAATAGAGCTGTATTTCAGCAGAGATGAGACTGCGCTTGAAAAAACCGCCGAGAAGTATGGCGGCTATTGCTATTCTATCGCCTTTAACGTGCTCGGCAGTGAGGAGGACTCCGAAGAAACCGTCAACGACACTTATCTTGAAACCTGGAACAGCATTCCGCCGCATCGTCCTATGGTTTTTTCCGCGTTCATAGGCAAGATAACGAGAAGGCTTGCTATAAGCAAATGGAGAAAACGAACTGCCGTAAAGCGCGGCGGAAACGAATATGCGCTGTCTCTTGAGGAGCTTTCCGAATGTGTCGCGGATAAGAGCAATACCGAAAAGAAGCTTGAAGAAAAGGAAGCCGTTGCCGTGATAAATCAATTTATTAAGGAACTGCCTGAAATACAGAGAAGCGTTTTTATCTGCCGTTATTGGTATACGGACCCTATAGCATCTATATCAAAGCAATTCCGTTTTTCCGAAAGCAAGGTAAGATCCATGCTGATGAGAACAAGACAAAGGCTTAAGCAAAGGCTGACAGAGGAGGGATTATTATGAAGGCGGAGGAACTATCCGATTACATCGGAGAGATCGATGAGGAACTTATTGCCGAAGCAAAAAAGAAACGCAGTACAAACAAAAGGATATTTCTTATAACGGGAAGTATCGCGGCTTGTATGGCTATTGCGGTTACGGGCATATTATTGGCAGGCGTACGAAATAATGCGGTGCATACAGGTGTTCCCGCCTCAGAAGACGGTACGGAAAAGGGGGTAGGGACTACCTCGGGTATCATTACGGGCGGACCTGTTTCGGAGATCCCTCATACTGAGGAATCGTATGATAATTCCGTTGAGATGATCACCTCGGATATCTTCTACGTTAAGGACGGCAGGATAGAAAAAACGCCCGCAGAACACGAAGCAAAGCCCGAGACGGTATTTGAACTGTGGAAGAAAATGAATAACGTAGGCGATGAGGTTAAGCTTATTTCCGTGAAAATCGAGAGCAACGGAATTACAGAGGAATCGGAACTTGACGGTCAGGGAGTTGCGACATATCACGTAGGAGCTGATCTTACGTTTAACCTTACGATAACAAAAAATATCGAAGGCTATTATTCAAAAACAAGCAAACGCTTGCTGCTGAATTCTCTTGAAAGGACCATGTATGAAGCATCACAAGAAAAATACGGTGATTTCAATCTGATACTTGAGGAGGAATAATTATGAAGAGATATATGGCAATATTGATAGCAGGTTTATTATGCTTAAGCGCTGCGGGGTGCAGCAAGGGGGCAAGCGATACCGAAACTCAGAGCTCCGAAAAAAGCACATTAACGGAAAGTTCCGAAGAAAGCTCCGAAAACAGCAGTATCTCATCCGTCGAAGAATCAGATACCAAAGAAACGGACAGCAATAAGACAGAGATAGTCGACAAGGACGGCAAGCACATAGGGGAGATACCCTTAAACAGCGGAATAACACTGACAGACAGCGGTATCTTCTATTCGACGGCTATAATGCCCGATACGGCAGCGGATAGTCTTTCCGTGGGAATGAACGAGGGCGAAAAGACGATTTATGAATACTATCTCTATGACCCCGAAACGAACAAAAGCTATTCCTTCGGCAGCATTCCCGATCAGGATTACGAGGCGGGCTATTGCCGTACCGAGATAAACGGAAAGCTGTATACGTTAATTACTGACGGAAACGCTATGGATGCTCTCCCCGACAGATTATTGCTTGCGGAATTTGATCTGAAAGAGCATTCCTTCGCCTTATATACCGTCTCGGAGAACGGCTTTCCTTATACGGCTATGACTGAGGTTAACGGAAAGCTGCTTATACTCAATCACGATCAGACAGACGCGCTGAATGATAAGCTGTATTTATTTGATCCCGACAGCAAGCGGACAGAACATGTCATGCAGTTTGAGCTCAACGGAAATAAGGGAGATACGATCAGGGCTATGAACAGCGACGGGAAGAATATATTCGTCCTTCGTCTGCATTTTGAGGGAGAAAACGATGTCACTATGTTCGTTGATACATACGACCTTGAGTATAATAAGCTGTCCGAAAAGGATATTTCGTCTATGCTGAAAACAGTCGCAGAAGCAGAGCTTGGTGCCGGAGATGTGACAAACGAGATGAAGCAAATGGTCAGCAGATTTCTGGTGCTTGACGAGAAATACGTATATTATGAGAACTTCAGCACGACGAGATTTTTAGGAAATATAGAGGACGGCAAGCTGTTCAGCGAAACGGACGGCTTGGGCGATATGTTCCTTGCGGCATCGGGCAGCGGAAAAACGGCTCGCTTGAAAAAACGATCTTCAAGGCTGATGACGACAGGTATTACGTAACGGCTGACTCACGCAGTCCCGACGGAAAAACGCTTATACAGGTCGCTTATACGGACCCCGAAAATGCAAATAACACTCTGCCTGCCAAGATATACTATTTCTGATAAAATTTTTTGAGAAAAGCCATACCGAGCTTTAAGGGTCGGTATGGCTTTTTTGCGGAATCAGGAAAAATTTTTTCAAAAACGCGACCCCAACGGGTGTTTTTCGGTCTATAATAATGAAGGCATAATTGATCCGGATCAAAAGACCTTTGGAGGAAACAAAATGGACGATAAAAGTATAATCGAGCTGTACTTCAGACGAGACGAGAACGCTTTGCGGCAAACTAAGGAGCTCTACGGCGAGCGCCTCATAGCATTGGCATATCGTATTCTTCAAAGCCGTGAGGATGCAGAGGAGTGTGAAAACGACACTTATATGAAGGCGTGGGCTTCCATACCGCCGCAAAAGCCGCAGCATTTTTTCGCTTACCTTGCGAAGATATGCAGAAACACCGCTTTGAATATGGCTGAAAAGCAAAAAGCCGAAAAGCGCAGCGCGGTAATAGTAGAGCTTTCCGATGAGCTTTCGGAATGTCTGCCCGATAAGCGCTCCTTTGAGGATACGGCAGAACAGGAGTTAGGGGAGATCATCAGTGAGTTTCTGAAGACCCTGTCCAAAGAAAACCGGATAATCTTTGTCAGGAGATACTTTCTGTCCGAAACTATATCCGATATATCAAAGGCTCTCGGCATAAGCGAAAGCAAGGTGAAGAGCTCTCTTTTCAGAACGAGAAATAAGCTCAGGGACTATTTATCGAAGGAGGAATCATTATGAAAAACAATAAGCTGTTTTCTGCAATGGGCAATATTGACGAGGAGCTTATAAACGAAGCTGTAAATGCGCCAAAAAAGAAAGGACTGCCCGTTTTCAGGATCACGGCCGCAGCTGCGGCTATGGCTTTTGTGGCGATAGCCGCAGCCGTTCTTGTAAATATCAACAAACAGCCCGATATTATCAACGAAACAAAAGCATCAGACTCTCGGACAGCAGAAAAAACGAATAATGCAAACTCTGTATCAAAGGATCGATCGAACAAAGCCACACCCGCAGCGCAGACGAGCAAAGCTCCTCGCTCGGACGGTCAGACAGGCTCCTCGCCTTC
>CACWNZ010000233.1 GCA_902762335.1 uncultured Ruminococcus sp.
TATCCGCTGCGACGTTTCGCATATAGAGGAATGTAAAAAGCTGCACGAGGTGCTGCAGTCGCATGATATAGATATGCTCGTAAACTGCGCAGGCTTCGGAGCGTGCGGCTTCTTTGATGAGACGGAGCTTGATACCGAGCTGAGAATGATAGATACCAACGTTATCGCGGTACACGTGCTGACAAAGCTGTTTCTAAAGGACTTTATCGAAAAGAACAAGGGCTATATACTGAACGTCGCATCCGTAGCGGGATTTTTTGCGGGTCCCTATATGGCGGCGTATTATGCGACCAAGAATTACGTAGTCAGTCTTACGGGCGCGATATACGAGGAGCTCAGACAGAGAAAAAGCAAGGTCAGAATATCCGCCCTCTGTCCCGGTCCTGTCGATACGGAATTCAACGACGTAGCGAAGGTCAGATTCTCATCAAAGCCGATAACAAGCAGAATGGCTGCGGAGCAGGCTCTTGACGGTCTTATGAAGGGCAAGCTTTACGTCGTGCCGTCGTTCAAGATAAAGAGTCTTAAGTTCGTAAAGAGACTTCTTCCCGAGGGGATAATGACACAGTTCTGCTACAGATTCCAGAAGAAGAAAAAACGATAAAGAGGTGTAAAATAAATGCTCAGCGTAAAAAATGCCGAGGTAATGAATTTCAAAAACGCTGTGAGGGGCGCAAGAAACCCCATGAACAGCTGGGCAAGGTCTGACAGCTATTATGACGAAAACGGCAATTATATTTTGGGCGAAAACGATCTTTCGCTTGCGGTAAGACTTCGCAAGGCGGGCAGCGACCACAGAAAATTCCTGCGGCAGATATTTGTAACGGTCGATATTACCGCGCCGCTCTATTGGTGGAAGGAATACGATACCTATAAGGTGGCTACGGTCGCTAATTCTACAAGCACCATGCACAAGATAGCGTCGGCGCCCTTTGATCTGTCACAGTTCAGCTGCGATAAAATGGACGAGGGTACTCTTGCCGTGATGAGAATAATTATAGATAAGCTCGAAGAGCTGCGGCTGAAATTTCTTGAAACGAAGGAAAAGCAGTATTGGTACGATATGATACAGCTTCTGCCTTCAAGCTACGATCAGATGCGCACCTGCACCATGAACTACGAGACGCTTATAAATATATACCACGCAAGAAAGGCGCACAAGCTGGACGAGTGGCACGTCTTCTGCGATTTTATCTCGACTCTCCCGTACGCAAGGGAGCTGATAATCTGCGGGGACGAATAAGCTCGGCGGCTTGAGGCATATCTGAAACGGAGGGACAGCTATGAAAAAGATAACATCGTTATTATGCTCCGCGCAAAAGTACGCTGCCGTAATGCTTGCCGCAGTGACGGTAATTATCGGCACGGCAGGCTGTCAGGGCGGCGGCAGTACCGAAGGCTCTCTGCCCGTTTCGTCCGTGGCATCAGATGAGGTTGCTGCTTCGCAGACCGTCAGCGAAAGCAGTGCGGAGACAAGCAAGGATAGCGAAGCGGGGCTCAGATGGGTGCTGACGGATACTTCTTACGAGCCGGACAGCAACACGAAAAACGAATACTACAATATAACGATCAATTATGAGGGTATCCACGACGACAGAGTGCGCTTCAGACGTTCGGGAGGATTTTATCAGGACGGAAAGAACTATGCCCGCTGCGATGCCGTATTTGAATGTCAGCAGCCGCCCGCCTCGTTTGCCCCCGGTCAGACCTTATCGCTTGAGATGAGCGTTAAGGTAGAAAACTATGAGTTTGCAAGCAGCACGGGCTCAAAGAACCACATTACGCTGAATGCCTGCTGGGTGCAGGATTCGGGAGACAAATTCCTTGACGAAAACGGAGCTCCCTATTTTGACTGCGGCACCGACGGCAACGGCTATAAGACCCTTACCGTCACGCGCGAGGCGAGCAAGAGCAGCAGCGTCGGCGCAAAATACGAAATAAAATACTGCGGAAACAGCTTCGGCAAGTACACCTGGACTTACGAGCTGAGAGAGTGACGGCGAACGGAATTCTCCGATCCGAACGAAGCTTATACAAAAATAAAAAGGACTGCCGGATAAAGGCGGTCCTTTTTTAGCCGGTGCGCAAACGCGCTTAAAAGTGCATTACCTCCCGTAAAAAACGCCTGCTCACAACAGCGGGATGGCTTGACGACAGAGTACACAGCCAATATTCGTTTTCCCAAAAAATAAAAAGAATAAATAATAATACGGAAACGCCCCTGCGGACAATTTCTTGTTCATTATTTATTCTCTGTTCATTAAAATTTAAGCCCCGTCACCTGAGTGACGGGGCGTTTCTGGTGGACCAACAGGGACTCGAACCCCGGACCAACCGGTTATGAGCCGGTTGCTCTAACCAACTGAGCTATTGGTCCTTGCAACAGATAGAATTATAGCACAGCGATTCCCGTTTGTCAATCCCTATATTGAATTTTTTTTCAGGCTCACAGACCCGCAGCCTCTCCGAAGGCAAGAACGGCATTTTTCACGCATTGGTCACACGGGCAAAGCACCCTGCCGCCGGGATATCCCTTCAGATCCATACAGGTAACGGCTCCGCACTTATCCTTAAAGGAACTTATGATCTGTCGGCTCATGCGCATCGTGCCTGCGCCCCTGCAGCTTAAGCCTGCCGCCATTACCGCGCCCACGAGAGCGCCGCAGCTGCCCTCCATAGTACCCATGCCCGCGCCGAAGCCCGATGCAAGCTGCATCAGCGTATCTTCACCGAGTCCCGTTACCTCCGATAGGGCAACGGCGACTGCCTGACAGCAGTTGTATCCGCGCCTTTTAAGCTCGACCGCCCTTTTTGCACATTCGTTGATATCCATGCCACACTTCTCCTCTGCATTTGATGATCATATAATATCACACCCCTCCTCATAAATCAACCTTGCGCAGAGCCTGCGCTCCCGATTCGCGTTCCGCGCGCTTGCGCGCGCTTACTTCTTCGGCGTATCATACTTTCTTCCCGCGGCATCCGGCACGGCGCCT
>CACWNZ010000234.1 GCA_902762335.1 uncultured Ruminococcus sp.
AATGTTAGCGGCAGCCTTGGGCATACAGCGCAATGACGACCCGAAAAAGCTGGAGCCGCTTGATGCACTTCGTTTTGGAGTCAGGGTCGAAAAAGAAGGAAAGCTTCTCAGAGATTTCCACATGGTGCATGAGATGACCGGAAAGAAGGATTCTCACGTTACGGAAAGATATTATCTTTCCGATGCCGTTTTTCTTGCTGCTCTGGAATCTGACGATAAGGAGTTTCTTGAGCAGCTGGTATATGCTCTGAACAATCCGGTCTATCCGCTGTTTTTGGGCAGACGATCCTGTCCGCCGACCCTGCCTGTTGTTTGGGGGATACGCGATGATGAGCTTTTGAACGCGCTCAGAAAAGAGTCTCCTGTTAAAGAAGGCTTCAAACCAACGAGGATAGTTTACGATTCCGCTGAAGGAGGCATACCCGTTCGGGATAAGCCGGTCTCTTTTTCACAGCTTCACAGACAATACGGATTCCGCATGAAAAAAGAAGAATTGTTTAAGGGGTCGGAGCATGATCCCATGGCTGAATTGTGAGGTGGAGTATGTATTTATCACGAATAAAATTAGATACCTCACGCACCGGAACAATGCGCGGGCTTGCGTCACCGAGCGTGTTTCACGGTGCTATAGAGTGCGCGGACAAGGAAAGGACACGAAAGCTCTGGAGGGTCGACACGCTTTACGGTGAGCAGATACTTCTCGTTATCAGCGAGGATAGGATCGATCTGACAAGTGTTGCAGAGCAGTTCGGATATGACAGTTCTTATGAATCGAAGATATATGACGGGCTTTTGGAACGAATAACAAACGGCAGCAGGTGGCATTTCCGTCTGAAGGCAAACCCCACGATCCAAAAATATGACGAAAACAAGGGCAGAGGAAGGGTACTTGCTCATATTACGACTGAATATCAGGGCGAGTGGCTTAAAAAGCAGGCGGAAAAGAACGGCTTTTCTCTTAAGGACGAAGAGTGGCTCGTCACCGGTTCAAGATGGTACGTGTTCAGGAAGAACAGAAACAGGCGTGATAAAGTAAAAATGCTTGCGGCAGTGTATGAAGGTGTTCTTACGGTAACAGATGCCGAAGCATTCAGAAACGCGCTGATCAAAGGTATAGGCAGAGAAAAGGCGTTCGGTATGGGTATGCTGACTGTAACGAGGGTGATGAAATGACAGAGCAAAGCGGAATGGAAAAACCGGAATTGCAGGAGCTTCCTGTTATCAGCGACAGAATGACCTTTATTTATCTTGAGCATTGCCGGATCAGCCGCGAAGACGGAGCTGTTTCGGTAAAGGATATTGAAGGTACGGTATATATTCCCGCTGCGGCAATAACCGTATTGCTTTTGGGACCCGGAACAGAGATCACTCATAGAGCCATGGAGCTGATAGGCGACACGGGAATAAGCGTTGTATGGATCGGAGAGCATGGTGTTCGCTATTACGCTCACGGAAGATCGCTGAATTCTCATACTTCACTTCTCGAAAAACAGGCCGGGCTTGTATCAAATAACCGTTTACACCTTGAAGTCGTCAGGAAAATGTATTCTATGCGGTTTGAAGGAGAGAACGTTGCCGGTCTGACCCTGCAGCAGCTTCGCGGACGCGAGGGAGCGAGAATGAGAAAAATATACCGTGAACAATCCCGACTCAATAAGGTGGAATGGCACGGCAGAGAGTATGACGTAGAGGATTTTTACGACGGCACTCCTGTAAATCAGGCTCTTTCAGCCGGGAACGTATGTCTTTACGGTCTGGCTGCGGCTGTTATTACCGCGCTCGGATGTTCTGCCGGACTTGGATTTGTTCACGTGGGGCATGAGCTTTCATTCGCTTACGATATTGCCGATCTGTATAAGGCAGAGATAACCATACCTCTTGCATTTGAAATTGCGGCCGAAAACCCGCCGGATCTTCCGAACGTTGTCAGAAGAAGAGTAAGGGACAGGTTTGCTAAAACACGAATATTGGAAAGAATGGTGCGTGACATAAAGTATCTGCTTGATGATACGGATACTGAGCAGAACGTAGATATTGCATTATGGAACGGTCAGAAGGAGTATGCGGAATACGGCAGATCATACGGAAGCGGCGGTGAAGATGATTGATAGTTGTCAGCATGACAAATTGTCCTCCGAAGCTGAGGGGTGATCTTTCCAAATGGCTGCTTGAAATAAACACCGGAGTGTACGTCGGGCAGGTCAGTGCACGAGTAAGAGAAGCGCTTTGGAAAAGGATCTGTGAAAACGTCGGCAGCGGTCAGGCAACGATGGTGTTTTCTGCAAATAATGAACAGCATTTTGACTTCTACGTACATAATACCTCCCGGCATCCCGCCGACTTTGACGGTATAAAGCTTATGAAGCATCCGAATGCCGTTCCGTATAAAGCGGCTGCCGTCAGCGATAACAAGCCTGCCATGAGCATGGCGGCAATACAAAGAATGAACAAAAAACGCCGAAAAAACAGCTTGCTGACGTCGTATATCCTGCTTGATATCGAGACCACAGGTCTATCCTGCGAAACCGATAAGATCTTAGAGGTAGGGATCGTAGACGTTAGCGGAGGAAGGATAATGAGCCGGCGGTCTTTTCTGATAAAAGTTGATACGATCCCTGAAGAAATAGTAAAGCTTACGGGTATATCACCGGAGCTTACGGCGAGAGACGGGTGTGATCTGAAAACAGTTCTTGAAAGCGTATTCGAGGCAATAGATGACAGAAACGTCCTGATCTATAATGCGGAATTTGATCTGTCGTTTTTAAAGAGAGATGCGGAGGTTTGCGGCGTTGATTTTCCGGACATACATTTGCTTGACGTACGAGAGTTATCGAAAAAAATGCTCAGAGACGCGCCGAACTATAAGCTTGAAACGATAGCATCTCTTCTGGGGATCACAAATAAGCAGCCGCACAGAGCGCTCGGTGATTGTTTGCTGATGAATGAGGTCTATTTAAAACTAAATGGAAAATGAGGTTTATAGGATCC
>CACWNZ010000235.1 GCA_902762335.1 uncultured Ruminococcus sp.
CGGTCACGGGGCGCTCAGACAGGGCATGATAATGGAGCTGCATGAGATCGACGATATATCCGGGCTCAAGACGATAAGCGAGCTTATCGACAGAGAGCCCGTGCTGACCCCCGAGCTCGTAGGCGTTGCCTTTAGCATGAGCGAAAGATGCTTCTGTACGCTGTTTGAGGCGTGCAAAGCTATGCTGCCCGCAGGTCTTTCGGTAAGGATAACCTACAGCTATAGGCTTGCGGGAAGGAGTCTTTCCGAAAGGGAGGAGAGGTCCCTCAGCGATACCGAAAGGCAGATAATAGCGGCAGTTTCTGCGGCTAAATCTCCGATAAGACAGGACAGGCTGATAAAGTCCTTAGGACTTGACGGCGACTCGCTGCTTGCGGGGCTGTATAAAAGGGGTATACTTGAAAGGACGGAGCTTGCGCAAAAGCGCCTTCAGGACAAGACCCTCAGAATGATAACTCTTATCAACGAGGAAGGGCTGAAAAAGCCCTCGCCGCTGCAAAAGTCCGTTCTTGACGTTCTGCGTTCGGTGGGCGACGTCTCCAAAAAGGAGCTTTGCTACTATACGGGCGCAAGCCCCGCCGTGGCGGATAATCTTGTAAAAAAGGGTATCTGCGCCTATTACGATGCCGAGCCGCCTCAGACGGAGCAGATCGTATCACAGACAGTTCCCGAGGAGGAGATAACCCTCACCGAAGAACAGGAGAGCGTATATAAGGGTCTGCTTGAGGAATACGGCAGCGGGAAGCCTTCGGCGGCGCTGCTTTACGGCATTACGGGCAGCGGAAAGACCTCGGTATTCATGAAGCTGATAGACAGGGCGAACGAGGATAACAAGGGCGTTATCTGCATGGTACCCGAGATAGCCCTTACGCCGCAGCTGCTTGCGAAATTCACCGCAAGATACGGTGACAGGGTGGCGGTGTTCCACAGCGGTCTGTCTATATCAAAAAGACTTGAGGAATGGAAAAGGGTAAAAAACGGTCAGGCGAATATTGCCGTAGGCACGCGCTCGGCTGTTTTTGCCCCGCTTGAAAATACAGGACTTATAGTAATGGACGAGGAGCAGGAGTATTCCTACAAATCCTCAGCCTCTCCGCGCTTTCACGCAAGGGATATTGCAAAGCTGAGATGCGTGCATAATAACTGTATGCTGCTGCTTTCCTCGGCAACGCCGTCCCTCGAGAGCTATTTCCTTGCAAGATCGGGCAGATATTCGCTTTATACCCTTACAAAGCGTTACGGTACGGCGAAGCTGCCAAAGGTCACGACGGCGGATATGAACAGAGAGCTTCAGTCGGGCGGCAGCTCTTATCTGAGTTCCGAGCTGCTTGAGGCGATAGAGAAAAACCTTGATGACGGCAGGCAGTCGATAATCCTGCTCAACAGAAGGGGACACAATACCTTCGTCGCCTGCCGCTCATGCAGGAGCGTTATCTCCTGTCCGAACTGCTCTATCTCGCTGACCTACCACAGCGCAAACAACAGGCTTATGTGTCATTACTGCGGATATTCCGTTCCGGTGCCGAAGGAGTGTCCCGAGTGCCGCTCGGAAAAGCTCAGGTTTTCGGGCGCGGGTACGCAGAAGGCGGAGGCGGAGCTTGCAGAGCTTTTTCCGCAGGCGAAAATACTCAGGCTCGATACCGACAGCACTATGCAGCGGTACTCATACGAAAAAAAGCTCAGCGCCTTTCAGCGCGGAGAATATGATATAATGCTCGGAACGCAGATGGTCGCAAAGGGGCTCGATTTTGAGAACGTCACCCTTGTGGGCGTACTCTCGGCAGATGCCCTAATGCATAACGACGACTTCCGCAGCTACGAGAGGACCTTCTCTCTGCTCACTCAGGTGGTAGGGCGCTCGGGTCGAGGAGAACAGGAGGGCAGGGCGATAATACAGACCTTTGAGCCCGAAAACCCCGTAATAGAGATGGCTGCCGAGCAGGATTATATAAAATTCTACGAAAGCGAGATAGACCTGAGAAGAATAATGCTTTATCCGCCGTTTTCGGATCTGTGCGTAGTGGGCTTCATATCAGAGGACAGGGACAAAGCAAATGCCGCCGCGCATTATTTTGAAAAAAGCCTTGCGGCTCTTGCAAAGGAGAAATATCCCGGACTGCCGCTCAGGGTGATAGGTCCTACGCCGGCTGTCGTTGCAAGGGTCAGCGGCAGATACAGATTCAGACTTATAATAAAATTCAAGAACAGCCCCCGCTTCCGCAAGATGTTATCGTCGCTTCTTGCGGAGACGGGCAAAAACAGGGAATTCACGGACGTAACGGTGTTTGCGGATATAGACCCCGATACGATAATATAACGGGGACTGTTTCAGGGAGGAATACTTATGGCAATAAGAAATATAGTAAAGGAAGGCGACCCCATACTAAATAAGGTCTGCCGACCCGTAGAAAAATTTGACGACAGGCTCATAACGCTTCTTGACGATATGTACGAGACTATGAAGAATAGCGAGGGAGTGGGTCTTGCAGGCCCGCAGGTGGGAATACTCAGAAGGCTCTTCGTCATCGATATAGGAGACGGCGTTATCGACTTCGTCAACCCGAAGATACTCAAGACCTCGGGCGTGCAGGAGGAAAACGAGGGCTGTCTTTCATGCCCCGGCGAATACGGCATTACAAGAAGACCTATGTACGTCACCGTAGAGGCATATAACCGTTTCGGCGACAGATTCACCCTCAATGCTGAGGGACTTATGGCTCAGGCTATCTGTCACGAAAACGACCACCTTGACGGTATACTTTTCAAGGAGCACGTTATCCGCAAAACGGAAGAGCTCTGATAACGAGCGCGGAGGGATAGAATATTGAAGATAGTATTTATGGGAACGCCCGATTTTGCCGTGCCTTGCCTTGAGGCTCTGATAAACGACGGCAACGAGATAGCGGGCGTGTTTACTCAGCCCGACAAGCCGAAGGGCAGGGGCAACAAAATGACCCCGCCGCCCGTTAAGGAATG
>CACWNZ010000236.1 GCA_902762335.1 uncultured Ruminococcus sp.
CTTTCCCGACAACTGAATACATAACACAAGCGAAAATACAACGGTATCATAACAGTTTTGCCACGACACCATACTCAAATGGTCGAGCGAGCCAACAGAGCACCATTCTGTTGCTACCTTGACTACTTGGTAAGGCTTGCAAACCTGTTTAATACGATGTGGTGAAACCACCGGCGAGTACCCGACAGCACCCAACATCAGGATAAGATAGCCTGTGTTATTGAAGATAATCTTGGGTAGAAGATTATCTTCCGATAAAGGTATAAATCAGATTATTCCCTTATCGGAGGATAATCATACGGATTATATAGCAACAAGGTAAGAAGATAAAACTCCTTACCTCACCGCTTTCATTTGGCAGGGGCAGAAGGACTTGACCGAAGGCTTCGCCTTCGATGGCTCATGCTTACGCATTCGCCGCTCTTCGCTAAAAATGCTCCACCGGAGCATTTTTTACGCTCAGACCCTCCCGGGTTCAAGTCCCGTTCTTTAATAATAAAATCAGAAGCCGAAATGATATATTCCGGCTTCCGTTTTTTCTGGCAGGGGCAGAAGGACTTGAACCCTCGGCACGCGGTTTTGGAGACCGCTGCTCTACCAGCTGAGCTATACCCCTAAATATTTTTGTCAAACAACATAAGTAATATTATCATATCCGGGCGGGAATGTCAAGCGTTTTATAAAAAAATTGCTGGAAACTGCGGCGGAGATCATCGACAAGAAAAGAGAGCGGGCATATAATGTATCAGCTGTTGACAGGGGGAGGATGATGATGAACGTATGTGAGCTTACCGCCGCGATAACCGCGTTGGCAAATACGATAGCCTGTCAGATGAACGATGGGGAATTGACGGTGATAGCTGCCGTTTTAGTGCAGCTCGGGGATACGCTGTCAACTATTGCGGCCCGCAGAGCTGTCTGCGGGAGCTGAGGAGCGGTAATAATCGTAAACGTCGCCGTCGATGCCGCCCGAGGGATTCCAATATTCGGCTTTTGTCTCTCTTGCAAGCTTTCCCTCGGCGTATGATGCCGTGATATAATAGTATACCTCTGTGAGCTTTTCGTCCTGCGGAGATCCGGGGGCTAACAGGTATTTAAGTACGTAATCGTCCTTCAGGTACTCGTTTATATCCAGCTCGTAAAAGATCAGGGAATCGTATTTATTTTTCCTCAGATCAGCTCCGGCTTTTTTATAGCTTTTCGGTCTTGAGGTCGGTTTTTTTTCATCATTGCTGTCGTCGGCGCTCCGAAGTCCCTTTATGATATACCGTCTGTCAAAGTTGAGGTCGTTTTTGAACATTCGCTCAAGGCTCTTGTTTATGCCGATCTGAAGGACTGTTTTAACTCCGTCTTTCACTCCGCACATCAGCCATAACACGGCATATCCGGGCTTGCGCATATTTTGCGGACGGTTTTTTCTGTAATTCGCATTAACGGATCTGTTATCCGGTTCTTTGGTATCTCTTGTGATAGTGCATATCTCGTGAATACACTTTTCCCAATCGCTCATAATATTCGCTCCCTCGGTGTTATTATCCTGATAATAGCATAAAGCGGACGGATTGTCTATAGCCCGCGCAATTGCAGTACGGAGATCAAGCCCTCTTCTGCGTACCCCTTCTTGAAAAAACTGTGCTTTCCCTATCAAAGACAGAAAAGGTAAAAGCCGAAAATCGATGCTCCCGCTCTTGCAGGCTTGATATTTTGACCTGTTAATACGGAAAATATTCCGACAGCCCTTTCAGGAGCCGACGGAGTATGGTATACTGTATCTGAAAAGAAACAGAAAGGATAAATTCGCAATGGAGATCACGACGGCAAGACTGAGGATCGTTCCGCTTAAGGAGGAGCATTTTGAAGGCGTGTGCGGATATGCGCTCGATGAGGAAAACGCAAGAATGATGGTGTTCTTTCCTAAAGCCTCCCGCGAAGAGGTGGGGGAGTTCATAAGGGCGGCGGAGCTTGAGATGAAAAAGCCGCAGCCCGATTATTATGAATTCTCGGTATTTTTGGGAGAGGAGATCATAGGCGGGGTGTCGATGTTTTTTGAGGGACAGTATGACAGGGGAGAGCTCGGCTGGATAATACGGAAGGATAAATGGGGCAGCGGCTATGCGGGTGAGGCGGCCGTGGGACTGATGAGATATTTCCGCGAAAAGCACGGCATAAACAGATTTATCGCGCAGTGTGACAGCGAGAATACGAGTTCCGAGCGGGTCATGAAAAAGCTCGGCATGAGCTTTGCGGGAGCGCACGGAGGCAGAAAAAACCGCAGCTCGGACGAGGAAAGAACGGAATATCTGTACGAGATAGTTTATGATAATTAAAAAAGCAGGTACGGCTCTTTCGGGTCGTACCTGCTTTTTATGCGAAGCCTTATGCCGATTCGGGAAGGATAGCCGTATGATCGCGCGATTCCTGCTCATAAATGAGCCCGGCGGTCATGGAGTAGGGCTTTATCTTGCGTATTTTTCTGCCGCGCTCTCCTCTTGCAAGGTAGAACGCCTTGTCGTTTTCAAGGGTCATCACCTTTTCGGGCGTCGTGCATACCCTCTTTGAGATGTAATCTACGGTCGCAATATCGCTGCAGCCCGTAAAGAGGATATGGTCGGCGTTGTTGAGAATGGTGCTGCTCCTGTCTGCGCCGTAGGCTGCGGAGAGCTGACTGAGGCTCTGGAGAATGCAGCTTATCGAGATCTCTCTCGAGCGGAGCACCGAGACGAGCTTGTCGAACTCGGGTATGTAGGCTGCGCTTGCGGCGAAGTCGTCGAGCATGAGGCGGCAGGGTACCCTGAGCCTACCGTCGGGCTGAGCGTCCGCCTCCTGACAGAGCGCGTGAATGCACTGTGTGTAGAGCAGGGAGGTTATGCTGTCGAGCGAGGTATCGGTGTCGGAGGTGTTTATTAACACCGCCGTTTTTCTCCTT
>CACWNZ010000237.1 GCA_902762335.1 uncultured Ruminococcus sp.
GCGGGGATATCCTGAGCCTTTGCGGAAACGAGCTCGGGATTGTCGAGCTTTACAGCGGCCGTATATACAACGAGATCGGCGCCGTTCACGTTTTCGGGGTAATGTCCCATAGTAACGGGTATACCGTAGGAGCGTATCCTCTGAAGAGTATCGGATTCCGCGGTATCGGAGCCTGATATCTCATAGCCCTCGTTATGCAGTATTTCGGCAAGCGGACACATCCCCGAGCCGCCAATGCCGACAAAATGTATACGTCTGACGTTATCAAGCAGATGTGAGTAGTTTTCTGCCATAGGAGCAACACTTCCAATCTCAAAAATGGGTTTATCCGGTTAAATTGCATACTGATATATTATATTACAAAAGCTCGGAAAAATAAAGAGAATTTGCTATTTTTATAGGGTTTACCAAGAAAAAAGCCGTATTCCGACTCTTTTTTTCCTTCTGATACATTATATACCATTATAAGCCGTTTTTCAATATCATAACGGTAAAAATCCCCGCAGACCGTCCGGGCAGCTGCGGGGGATCCGGGGGTGTTTTCGGCAAAACAAAAAGCTCCGTCACGCATGACGGAGTTATAATGTCAAACACTGTCTGATCCAAATAAATGAATAATGAAAAATGAAAAACGAATAATGAATAATACAAAGTAAAGATCCCGCCACTTGCATGACGGGATCTTTGAGTTGGAGCGGATGACGAGGCTCGAACTCGCTACCTCAACCTTGGCAAGGTTGCGCTCTACCAGATGAGCTACATCCGCATTTCCTGACGACTTCATTATTATAACCTGCGCGGAAGGATTTGTCAATACCTTTTTTGAAAAAAAATAATAATGCGCCCTTCCTCAATTTTGTGAAAGCGATCCTTCCGATCCGACGAACGGACACGGATATATATATTGTAGACCGTCGGAACGGTATCACTGTATATTGAGGGGAAAAAAGCGGATATACTGCCGCTCTGAGGCAAATAAACAAAAAATTCACAAGGGAAAAACTAAAAAAATATCAGAAAATAAATAGAAATATACAAAAAAATCTTGTAATTTTTTGTTTTATCAAGTATAATAAACATATATTCCGGGGTATAGTGTATATCTCGGAAAATAAATTCTATACAGATATGGAGGAATATTAATGGCTGATAAATCCCTTCCGTCATTCCAGGGTACTCAGGAACAAAAGGAAAAGCTGCTTAAGGTCATCGAGCAGAACAAGGATCTGCCCGGCGCACTGCTGCCCGTACTTCACGAGGCTCAGGAGATATACGGTTATCTCCCGATCGAGGTACAGCAGATGGTCGCAGACGGTCTTAACGTATCGCTTAGCGAGGTGTATGGTGTTGCTACCTTCTACTCGCGCTTCAGCCTGACCCCGAAAGGCAAACACAAGATCAGTGTCTGTCTCGGAACAGCCTGCTACGTCAAGGGCTCTGACAAGATCCTTGAGGAAGCAGAGAAGATGCTCGGCATCAAGAGCGGTGAGTGTACTCCCGACGGTCTTTTCTCGATCGAATCCTGCCGCTGCGTAGGCGCCTGCGGTCTTGCACCTGTAATGATGATCGATGAGGAAGTTTACGGCAAGCTTACCCCTGCAGAGGTTCATAAGATACTCGCCAACTACATGGAAAAAGAAGGGGGAAGTGTATAATGAATATTGAAGAACTGAATAAGATCAAAAAAGAATACGAAGAGCTCGTAATGGTTCGTAAGGTCGTTAAGGAAAAGGGCGAGGAGCTCGCCAAGAAGACAGGCTACCGCAAGCAGGTACTCGTTTGCGGCGGTACGGGCTGTACCTCATCGGGCAGCAAAAAGGTACTCAAGGCTCTTGACGAGTCTCTCAAGAAGTACGGTCTTGAGGACGAGATCCTCGTTGTACGCACAGGCTGCTTCGGTCTTTGCTCACTCGGTCCGATCATGATCGTATATCCCGAGGGCTCCTTCTATGCTCAGACCACCTCAGAGGGTGTTAAGCGCATAGTCAAGGAACACCTCAGAGACGGCGTAGTCTGCAGAGATCTTCTCTATCAGGAGACCGTTATAGACGACAATACGATAATTTCTCTTTCAGAGACAAACTTCTATAAGAAGCAGCTCAGAATAGCTCTCAGGAACTGCGGCGTTATCGATCCCGAGAACATCAAGGAATACATCGCAGTAGACGGTTATCAGGCTCTTTATAAGGCGCTCACCACGATGACTCCCGACGAGGTCATCAAGGAGGTGCTCGATTCGGGTCTCCGCGGCAGAGGCGGCGGCGGCTTCCCCACAGGAAGAAAGTGGATGTTCGCAAGAGCTTCTCAGGGCGATATAAAGTACGTTGCATGTAACGCGGACGAGGGCGACCCCGGCGCATTCATGGATCGTTCCATACTTGAGGGCGACCCGCAGTGTATCATTGAGGCAATGACCATAGCAGGTTATGCTATCGGCGCGCATAAGGGCTTCGTATACGTAAGAGCGGAGTATCCTATAGCCGTTCAGAGACTTACCGTAGCTCTCAAGCAGGCGAGGGAATACGGCTTCCTGGGCGAGAATATCCTCGGCACAGGCTTTGATTTCGATATAGAGATCCGTCTCGGCGCAGGTGCATTCGTATGCGGCGAGGAGACAGCGCTTATGACCTCTATCGAGGGCAACAGAGGCGAGCCCCGTCCCCGTCCTCCGTTCCCCGCAGTCAAGGGTCTTTTCGGCAAGCCCACAGTTCTCAACAACGTTGAGACCTATGCTAATATCGCGCAGATCATACTCAAGGGCAGCGGCTGGTACTCATCAATGGGTACTGAGACGAGCAAGGGCACGAAGGTATTCGCGCTCGGCGGAAAGATAACCAATGTAGGCCTTGTTGAGATCCCCATGGGTACTACCCTCCGCGAGATCATCGAAGAGATCGGCGGCG
>CACWNZ010000238.1 GCA_902762335.1 uncultured Ruminococcus sp.
GCGCGTCCGAAGAATAGGTAGAGGTAGTTATGGATATGGTCTGTGTCTTGACGTCGTACTTCTGTATGGAGTTGGTTATCCACAGGTCAAAGTAAGTTCCCGCGTCGCGGACGTTGTTTGCCTGACCGAGAAATTTTACAACTGCCACCTCGCCCGTGTCTACCGTATAAAAGCTGAACGGTACGCACACAAGCGCCGCAAATGAAATAATTATGCCGATGATCGAGGCTATCTTCATCGGCTTTCTTTTCTTCTGATAGCCGAAATAGCCCATAGCGCCGAAGCCTATCAGCGCCGCGGCAATGATGATGAAAAACAGGATACCTATTGACATATATATCGTCCTTTCTTTTGTAGACTGAGCTCTTGCCCATGAGGTAATTATAATTCAATGCGGCGATAATATCAATATATATAAGTCCGATTATTTCATGAAAAAAAGCGGCGGGAGCTGTGAAACGATGAGAATGCTCACGGTGTCGTCCTTTTCGGGAGCGTTCTTTCTTGCGTATTTGAATTCGCTGTCGGAGCCGTTTTCCTCATATTGTTTTTTCTTCAACGACATATTTGTATCTCCTCGTGATCTGTTCCGCTTTTTCGGAGACGGACTTCACTTTACTAATAGACGTAGACGGGCATATTCATGTAGGATATGGAGTAAAGTGCCTCGGCGGCATAGTCGGGGAGATTGATACAGCCGTGAGAGCCGTTTTCAAAGTAAGTCTCGCCGCCAAAGCTTTCCTGCCAATAAGCGTCGTGAAAGCCTATGTCAAAGTTGAACGCGACCCAATAGTTTACCTGTACCTCCCAGCCCATGCCCGAAAGCGTACAGGGGGATTTCTTCTCAAAAATATAATATCCGCCCGTAGGCGTGGCGCTCGGTGTGCCGGGCGTACCCGATACTATGGGCGATTCAAGTATCACCTCGCCGTCACGCACTACCCACATATACTGCTCGCTGATGCTCACCTCGGCAAAGGTGTCGCCCTTTTTGCTTTCGTAGTCGTAGTCGGCGGCATATCGGGTCCACCATTTTTTGCTGTCAGATGAGCCGTCTGTCAGGTCGGCGCTTACCGAGTTGCCCTTCCTTATATAGCCCTTGAGCATTTCGGCTGCGTAGGCTTCGTTCAGGCGCCAGCCTATGCTCATGTTCTTTACCCGCCTGCTTCTGCCCGAATGGTCGGTAAAGGAGACGTCGTCCTTGTAGGTGTTGTATTTCTTTGCGACGGAGCGGACAAAGGTCTTCAGCGCGGACTCGTCAAAGCTCAGACTGATCTTGCCGTCCTTTTCCGAGGCAGTCGTCCACTGCGAAAATACGCCCCTGTCTATAGTCTCGGTCTTATTCCCGAAGGTAAGCTGTATTTTCACGGCGTCAAGAGCTTTTTCCGACCCTTCCGACAGGCTCGTGTCCTCCTGCTCCACGGATACGGCTTCGGACGGGAGCTTCCGCGCGCCGTCAGAGTCTTCGGCGGCAGCTCCGCCGCAGCCGCACAAAAGCGGCAGGCACAGTATCACAATGACAGCGGCAAAAATAATGGCTGATAACGATAGGCGCGGAGTTTCTTCGGGTATTTTTGTGTAATCGGCAGTCATAGCTGTGTCTCCTTTTCATTTCTGTCGTATCTCATAACATTTTAACATAATTATTGCTCATCATCAAGAAAAATATATCAAAAAGTCAGCCGGCAAGCTACAAAACTGCCGAAACAGAAAAAAAGACTGCCGCAGCGAAAACTGCGGCAGTCTTTGAGAATATTTACGCTGAAAGTGCAGGCGCTGTTCATTGAATATTCTCAAGCGGTATCATCGTCCTTTATACAAACTCGATTTTGAGTTTTTTGCCAAGTCCTCTTGCAATGGCTTCAAGTGTGGGAATATTAGGGATACACATTCCTCTTTCGATACGGCTGATGTTGGACTGTCTGACACCGGATAATTCCGATAATTCTTTTTTGAATTCGGGATCCTGTAAGCTTTCGTCTAAAAGTTTTTCAAAATCATCCATTGTTCATTCTCCTCTCATAATCCGATTTGTATTTCAAAG
The DNA here is from genome assembly GCA_902762335.1 of uncultured Ruminococcus sp. Taxonomy (GTDB): domain Bacteria; phylum Bacillota; class Clostridia; order Oscillospirales; family Acutalibacteraceae; genus UBA1213. The sequence continues at coordinate 2,045 of CACWNZ010000238.1, forward strand.
CTCTGTCAAGCTCTGCCTGTGGTGTCCTTTGTGTTTTCTTGATAAAAGAAAGAACGATGAGCACAAGGCGGTGCTTGTATTATCTGCTTTGGAAATAAAAAAAGCACCTGCCCTTTCAGGCAAGTGCTTTCTGCGTCCGAGTGACTGGAGTCGAACCAGCGGCCTCTTGAACCCCATTCAAGCGCGCTACCAATCTGCGCTACACCCGGATACAACGTTAATGATTATATCACTTAATTTCTGTTTTTGCAACTGTTATAATACACAAAGAAAAGCTTGACTATTATGGCAAAACTGACAATAATGTCAAAAAGCGAATAATTAACAGGCGGAAGGACAGGCAAGCTCAAGGCGGATAAGGCGAGCAGCGCGCCTGCGCAGGATATGCGCCCTCGGTAAAGACGGTTTTCAGAAGTAAACCGCGTTATTTATATTACCGATATGTCATTTTGTATGAAAAATACTAAAGTAAAGCCTTGACTTTATTGAAATTGTGTGCTATCTTTTATAGAGAGGTATTTGAAAATGGGTAAAGTAACGGTAATTACATCAGGCAAGGGCGGTACAGGAAAATCCACTGTAACGGCAGGGCTCGGCGCAGCGCTCGTAAGAAGGGGCTGCAGGGTGCTGCTGATAGACTGTGATGCGGGTATGAGAGGTATAGATCTTATGCTCGGCGTGAGCGGTGAGCTTGTGTTCGATATAGCGGACATAATCAACGGCAACTGCCCGCCGACAAGCGCGATATATCCCTGCAAGACCATGCCTGAGCTGTATATCCTGCCCGCGCCGCAGAACGTCCGCGATGAGCTCAGTCCGTCGGTGATGAGACAGCTCACGGATGCCCTCAAGGGCTATTATGACCATATCCTTATCGACTGTCCCGCAGGCATAGGGTCGGGCTTTGAAACTGCCGCCGCGCCTGCAGACAGAGCAGTGCTCGTGGCAAACGCCGAGCCGCTCTCGGTGAGAAGCTGCAATAAGGTCAGAGAAAAGCTGCGGTACTGCGAAATAGAGGACATATCGCTCATCATAAACAAATTCAGCGAAAAGAAATTCCGCAGAATGGGCGT
>CACWNZ010000239.1 GCA_902762335.1 uncultured Ruminococcus sp.
GCAATCTGTTCTTTACTTTTTTACTCGTTTGCTTTCTATCAGATGTCTGATTTTTTCTTTTGTGCATTTATACAAATTTTCAGGCGACTGAATAGTTACAATTATTTAAGGATTATTTAATAATTGACCTGCTATCATATAGTCACAGGGCAGGGAAAGAGAAAAACGCTGCTCAATAAAACCGGAAGGGAAGGGCGCTTATGTATTTAGACATACTTAAAAGAGACCTTAAAAGAAAAAAGACGATGAACCTGATACTGCTCATCTTCATGGTGCTGTCGGTGATGTTCGTGTCGTCAAGCGTTTACACGATGACCTCGGTAACCTCTGCTTCGGAAAAGTTCCTTGATATATCAGGGGCGAAGGATTACTTCATCGCAACTATCGGCACGTCGGCAGGTGAGGAGATAGATAAGAAGCTTGCCTCGTTGTCATGCGTGACGGGCATTGATAAGGAGAACGTCCTTTATGTCAGCGAAAACGGCGTAAAGTACGGAAGCAAGACGCTTGAGCTTGGCTCGAACGGAGTACTGAACAGCATAGACGATATTGGTATAAAGGTTTACAACGGCGATAAGCAGGAGCTTACCGAGGTAAACGAAGGCGAGATCTACATAAAGGAATCCTTTATGGAGAAAAACGGACTCTCCATAGGCTCAAAAATAACGCTTAAGTCAGGCGGCTATACGGGCGAGTTCACTGTAAAGGGTACCCTGCTCGACGTGCTGTTCGGCTCTGACATGATGGGTACGCCGAGATTCGTGATAAGCCGGAGCGATTTTGATAAGTTCGTTCAGAACAGTACCGATGCAAAATACGATATGAGCAAGGGAATGCTCTACAATATCGAAACGAGTGACGTAAACGCCGTAAGAAATGCGGTCAGCGGGATAAAAGGCGTGGCATTCGTTGCCGACAGAGAGGTCATAAAGCTCACCTATATAATGGATATGATAATAGCGGGCATTTTCCTGATAGTCAGTATATGTCTCATACTTATCTCCATGGTGCTGCTGAGATTCACCATAGGCTTCACGATAAGCGAGGAGTACCGCGAGATAGGCGTAATGAAGGCTATCGGCATACGGGATTCAAAAATACGTACGCTCTACATGATAAAGTACCTTGCAATGGCACTGACAGGCGCTGTCGCAGGCTTTGCGCTCGGCATACCCTTCGGCAATATGCTCACGGAGCAGTCCTCAAAGCACTTTGTTACCACAGCCGGGGGCGGCATACTCATCAATCTTGTCTGCGCCGCGGCGGTGCTTGTGATAATCGGGATTTTTACCCGCCTCAGTACGAGAAAGGTAAAAAAATTCACTCCCGTTGACGCTATACGCAGCGGAGAGAGCGGCAAGAGATATAAAAAGAAGGGTCTGCTCAGGCTCTCCTCAAGCAGACAAAGACCCGTGTTCTTCATGGCGGTAAACGATATACTCAGCGGCTTCAGACACTTTGCGGTGATGACTGTGACCTTCGTCATAGGCATACTGATGATCTCCATAATACTCAACACTATATCAACATTAAAAAGTCCCGCTCTGCTTGCGTGGTTTTCAATGGCGGACTGTGACCTTACCCTTGAGGATAAGGCTTCCATGGAAAAATACAACAACCCTGACGGTCAGAAGCAGAGGGCGGATTACCTCAGCAAAATGGAAAAGACCCTTGCAGATAATGGCATACCCGCAAAATGCTTTGCTGAGACACTTTTGAAGCCTGCCATAAGCAAGGGAGAGAACAAAACGGTAACACTTGCCTTCATAGGAAGCCGCACTGCAACGGATATGTACTCCTACATAGAGGGTACACCCCCCGAGAATGAAAACGAGGTCGCTATCACCTATATCATAGCCGACAGGATCGGCGCAAAGATCGGCGATACCGTGAAAATACAGCTCGGCTCAGAGGACAGGGAATTCATGGTAACCGCTCTGTTTCAGTGCATGAACAATATGGGCGAGGGAGTAAGATTCCATGAAAGCCTGAAGCTCGACTTCAGCGACGTGCTCGGTTATTTCAGCTATATGATAAAGTATACCGACTCTCCCTCTGACAGCGAGCTTCAGAGCAGGAGAGAGATCATAGAAAAGCTCTATCCCGATTACACGGCGCGTTCCGCAAGCGAATACCTGGATTATTCTATCGGCGGCATAGCCGGTATGCTCTCGGACAGCAAGAATTTTATCGTGATAATGGTAATGCTCATAAATATCCTTGTGGTAGTTCTTATGGAAAAGTCCTTCCTTACAAAAGAACGGGGCGAGATAGCTCTGATGAAGGCGCTCGGCTTCAGAAACAGAACGCTCGTTCTCTGGCAGACAATAAGAGTGGCTATCCTCATGGCTGCAGCGGTGATAACAGCGCTGCTTCTGAACGTGCCGATGAGTCAGCTTGCGGTCGGCGGCATCTTTAATATGATGGGCGCAAAATACATCATCTTTGACGTAAATATCCTTGAGACCTATATCATCTACCCCTTAGCAGTGTTCGCAGTAACGGTGCTTGCAGTGCTCGTAAGCGCTCTCAGCATCAGAGGCATATCCTCGCAAGAGGTCAACAACGTAGAGTGAGGTAATTATTATGAAAAAAATACTTGAAGTAACGGATCTTTGCAAGACTTACGTAACGAACAAAAGGCAGAACAACGTTCTCAGGAACGTGAGCTTTTCGGTAAATGAGGGCGAAATGGTGGCTATCATGGGCCCCTCGGGCTCGGGCAAGAGCACGCTGCTCTATACCGTATCGGGCATGGACAGAATGACCTCGGGCAAGGTGCTCTTCGGCGGAAAGGATATATCCGCCCTTAAGCCCGACGAGCTTGCCTCGCTCAGACTTGACGAAATGGGCTTTATC
>CACWNZ010000240.1 GCA_902762335.1 uncultured Ruminococcus sp.
CCTGCAAAAGCCGCGCCATCGGGCGCGTGCGCGCGAGATCCGAAAATATCTCCTTCACGGCGCGCTGCTGAGCCCCGGTCAGCGAAAACGGAAGCGATCCGAAAAGGAGAAGGACCATGGATACAAAGGTTATTTACGACAGACTCAACAAGGTGTTCAGAGACGTATTTGATGACGACAGCATCACGGTAGGACCCAGAACAACGGCTGACGATATAGACGATTGGGACAGCCTTGAGCACATCACTCTTATAAACGCCGTAGAGCGCGAATTCGGTATGAAGTTCAAGATGGGCGAGATCTCATCAATGAAGAACGTGGGCGAAATGGCAGGCATAATTGCCGCAAGGGCAAAGCGCTGACGGGCATTATCAAAAAAACAAAACAGGCTGCACGCTTCTATCAAAGGGCGTGCAGCCTGTTTTCGTGTGTATTTTAGTCGGTCTTCTTATTTATGGGCTCTGCTGAATACTTCTCTGCATGACGGCACAGAGCCTCAAAGGTAGTCTCACTGAGATCGTGCTCTACCATGCAGGCGTCCTTCGCGGCCGTTTCCTCGTCAACTCCAAGATTGACAAAAAATTTGGTCAGCAGAACGTGGCGCTCATAGATTCTGCTTGCTATCTCCAGTCCGCTTTGTGTAAGAGAGATAAAGCTGTCCTTGTCCATAGTGATAAGTCCGCGCTCCCTGAGCCGCTTGGTGGTATAGGTGACACTGGGCTTTGTTACCCCTAAATGCGCGGCAACGTCTATAGAACGTATATAGCCGTTTTTTTCCTTGAGCATCAGCATCGCTTCAAGATAATCCTCAGTGGTCTTGTCTGTATTTCTGTTGCTTTTCATCTGCGTATCTCCTTGTGTATTATTCAGTCGTCAGGACCAATAAGAACGTAGCCGTTTATGAAGTCTCTCACGGCCTCGTCTCCGTCCTCATAAAAGCCGCTGTAATAGAGTATGCCCTCATCGTCGAGCATAGCCATGGTTTCTTTGGTAAGATCTCCGCAGAGAACGCCGTCGGCATCGAGCATGGTTATAACGCCGATTATATCCTCCGTGGTCTTAGCCATAGTGCCTACGAGCTCGGAGCTGATTATCTCACCGTCCTTGACCTCGTATATCTTGATGACCCTCGTTTTTTCAAATTCACGGAACACGGTGCCGTTCGTGTTGTCATAGGTTACGGCAAGCTTCATTCTTATCTCCCCCGCAGGAAAATTTATAATAGAATAATACCACTATTCGGAGAAATTTGCAACAAAAGCAGTAAAAAAATACCCCGGATCAGCTTGCCAAGAGCAAGAAAATCTGCTAAAATATAAATCTGCACCCCAAAGCGGTGCTGACTACAGAAAAGAGGTTATAATGATGACAGAAAACGAGATCGCAGAGATAAGACGAAGGATAAAACACGACAAGAACAACATTACCGTACTCAAGGGCTGCTGCGTCAACGGAAAAAAGGAGATATCCGCCGAGTTTTCGCAAACGGTCGGTCTGCTTTCGCTTGAAGAGGGCGAAAACCTTTTCAAGATACTCAAAAAGACCCTTTCGGGCAGGCTCGGGAAAAACCTTATAGACGTAAGCTTTACAACCGATCAGGTAGCCGACAGCGATGAGCACAGGCTCATGATGAGGCTGCGCGACAGCGAGCTTGAGGACGCCGAAGCCCGCCATGCCCTTTATGAGAGGATAATAGGCTCTTTCCCCACAGACGACAGCTATATCATATTCCTGGGCTGCGATAAATACGACGTTCCCAACAAGTCCGGGAACGACGAGGAAATGCCCGACGATTCGGATGAGATGTTCCGTTATATCCTGTGCAGCGTATGCCCCGTCAAGCTTACCAAAACGGGTATAAGCTTCTTTGCGGAGGATCTTTCCTTCAGGAACATAGGCGCGGATATGGCTATCTCGGCTCCCGAAACGGGCTTTATGTTCCCTGCCTTTGACGACCGCAGCACCAATATATACAACGCGCTTTTCTATACGAGGAGCGCCGGCGACGACTATAAGCAGACCGCCGAGGCTATCTTCAATACCGAGTATCCCATGCCCGCAGAGGAGCAGCGGGAGAACTTCAGGAGCCTTATAGCCGAGACTGCCGCAAAGGAATGCAGCTATGAATTCGTACAGTCCGTGCATGAGCATATAACCGAGATGATAGACGAGCACAAGAACAGCAGGCAGGAGGAGCCGCTTCTCATAGGCAAGAAGGACGTGAAGAGGGTGCTTGAGGACTGCGGAGCTTCCGATGAGAATATTGCTTCCTTCGATGAGAGATACGACACCACCTTCGGCGAAAAGACCGAGCTCAGTCCCCTGAATATCATAGACCCGAAGCAGTTTGAGGTAAAGACCCCCGACGTCACTATAAAGGTCAGTCCCGAGAAAAGCTATCTTCTTGAGACGAGAATGATCGACGGCACAAAGTACGTTCTTATCCGCGCCGAGGAGGGCGTAGAGGTGAACGGCGTAGGCATAAGCATCTCCGAAAATAACGGAGACGGCGATAAGACCGAATAATATGATCCCCGACAGGCACTAAAGAACAGCGGACAGGCTCCGCTGTTTATTTTTTTCGGTTTTTGTGTCAAAATCACATAATAATTCTATCATCGGTTTACAAATAATATACTCCTTGTTAATAATGCTGAATTTATGAACAATAATTTGTCAACTAAGCATAAAAAATAAATAATATTTCGTCGTATTGACGAGGCAGGACAAGAATGTTATGTATATTATTACTAATTGTTAAATTTTTTGAAATTTTTGTTATAATTCTATGAACAAAATGACAACTTTACAAATTATACTCATTGTAATACAATTTAATTAGAAAAATACGGCTTT
>CACWNZ010000241.1 GCA_902762335.1 uncultured Ruminococcus sp.
ACAGGGTACTCTTGTGAGAGAAAAGCAGGACGGCTCGAAGTCCTGCTATGCGGCAATGCTGACAAAGGATATGTCGCCCGTCGATTTCACCCGCCCCGCAAAGGAGATACACGATCAGATAAGAGGACTGTATCCGTGGCCGTGCGCCTCGGCAGTGCTCGGCGGCAAAAGAATAAAGCTTCATTCGTCTCGTCTTGCGCAGGGCAGCGGAAGCCCCGGACAGGTGCTCTCTCTTGAGCCGTTTACAGTCGCCTGCGGAGAGGGCGCGATAGAGCTTACAGAGGTGCAGGCAGAGGGGAAAAAGAGAATGCCTGCATCGGCATTCATAAACGGACTTCACGTAAGCTCGGCATCAGAGCTGCGCTTTGAGACAAAAGAAAACTAAGCTGCGGAGGTGAGCGGTTTGTCGGTATCCGCAAGACAGACGGCGTTTTCGGCGCTTATGCGCGTTGAAACGGCTCAGTCATATTCAAACATCACCCTCGACAGCGAGCTTGAAAAAAGCGGATCGTCACCGAGGGACAGAAGCTTTGCCGCAAAGCTTTTTTACGGCGTGCTTGAAAACAGGCTGCTGCTTGATTATAACGTCGCCGTGCGCTCGGACAGATCATTAAAGGAGATAGATACGGGGGTCATGGTGCTGCTCAGGCTCGGACTTTACCAGCTTTTCTTTGCCGACAGCGTTCCTGCAAGGGCGGCAGTAAACGAAACTGTAGCTCTGTGCAGATCAAACGGACTCGGCAATGCTTCGGGCTTCGTAAACGGTATCCTGCGCTCTGCGGCAAATGATATGCAGCTCCGTCTGCCCGACCCGAAAAAAAGCAGGACTAAGTACCTTTCGATAAAATATTCCTGCCCCGAAAAAATAGTTTCGCTGTGGAGAAAAAGCTACGGCGATGAGATCACTCTCGGTGTCCTATCGTCCCTTGCCGAAAGACCTCCGCTCTGTGTCAGGGTGAACACACTTAAGATCACCGCTGAAGGGCTCAGGGTTTCTCTTGAGCAGAGCGGAGTGATCGCAGAGCCGCACAAAGCCGTGAAGGACTGTCTTATGCTCAGCGGCACGGGAGCCATAGAAGCTCTGCCGCAGTTCAGAGAGGGACTTTTCCATGTTCAGGACAGCGCCTCACAGCTTTGCTGCGCGCTTCTTGACCCGCAGGAGGGAGATTCCCTGCTCGATATGTGTTCTGCGCCGGGAGGAAAGAGCTTTACCTGCGCAGAGCTGATGAAGGGCAAAGGCAATATCACGGCGCTCGACCTCTACAGCGCAAGGCTCGGTCTTGTAAAAAACGGAGCGGAACGTCTTGGGATAGATATAATAAGCACCCGAGCCTGTGATGCGTCAGGCTTTGACGGAGCTGTAAGAGCAGACAGAGTGCTTTGCGACGTACCCTGCTCGGGGCTTGGCATAATAAGAAGAAAGCCCGAACTGAGATATAAAAGTGATCTCGGACTTGAAGGGCTGCCGGAGCTTCAGTACAAGATCCTATGCAATGCGTCACGCTTTGTTAAAAGCGGCGGCAGGCTGCTGTATTCGACCTGCACGCTGAACCCCGACGAGAACGAAAAAAATGCGGAGCGCTTTCTCGGGGAGCATGAGGATTATATCCCCGTGCCGCTCACGCTGCCCGAAGGGATAGAAAGAGGAAAGGACGAGCGGGAAAATATGCTCACACTGTTCCCGCATATAAACGGAACTGACGGCTTCTTTATAAGCCTTTTCCAAAGGAAGTGAAGCTTATGCCTAAGGATATCGGCTCTATGTACCTCAGCGAGCTTAAAGAGGAGCTTGCCGCTATGGGCGAGCCTGCCTACAGAGCTGCGCAGATATATAAATGGGTGCAGTCGGGCGTTAAATCTTTTGATGAAATGACTAATATATCAAAAAAATTAAGAGAAGTTCTTGTGCAGAATTACTATATCTCGTTTGCAAGTATTGAAAAAAAATTGATTTCGGATTATGATGATACAAGAAAATATCTGCTGCGCTTCAACGACGGCGAAACCGTCGAATCCGTACTTATGAAATATCACCACGGATATACGAGCTGTATCTCCACTCAGGCGGGCTGCAAAATGGGCTGCACCTTCTGCGCGACGGGTCAGGGAGGGTTCTTCAGAGATCTGACCGCTTCAGAGATGCTTGCACAGCTCAGAGCCGAGCAGGAGGATGCAGGCATAAGAATATCCAATATAGTGCTCATGGGTATGGGAGAGCCTTTGGATAATTACGATAACGTTCTGCGCTTTCTGCGCCTTGTAAGCAGTGAGGACGGAATGAATATCGGCATGAGGCACATCTCGCTTTCGACCTGCGGGCTCGTGCCGAGGATATATGATCTTGCGGAGGAAAAGCTGCAGCTGACGCTTTCGGTATCGCTCCATGCGCCAAACGATCAGATCAGGAGCAGGACGATGCCCGTAAACAGGAAATATCCGATCGACGAGCTTCTCAAGGCTTGTCGGTATTATATAGATATGACGGGCAGGAGGATCTCCTTTGAGTATGCCATGATAGACGGCGTAAACGACAGCGATGCCAACGCCGCCGAGCTTGCATCAAGACTAAAGGGAATGCTGTGCCACGTCAACCTTATACCCGTGAACGCTGTCGGAGGGACGGGATATAAAAAAAGCAGACAGGACAGGATACGCGGCTTTACAGCCGTGCTTGAGAGGGCGGGCATAACCGCCACTGTCAGAAGGACCCTCGGCAGCGATATAAACGCCTCGTGCGGACAGCTGAGACGGGCGTATAAAAAGGAGGAAACAACAGAATGATAGTATATTCCGCAAGCGATATAGGTCTTGTGCGTTCATCAAACCAGGACTGCTGCAAT
>CACWNZ010000242.1 GCA_902762335.1 uncultured Ruminococcus sp.
GCCCGACAAAACGCGGCGCTGCGTCAATCACAACAGACTGCTCTCTGATTACGAGGGCTGCACAGGTATAAAAACGGGCTACACCGACAAGGCGGGTCGCACGCTGACTTCATGCGCCTGCCGTGACGGAGTGGAGCTTATAGCCGTCACGCTCAACGACAGAAACGATTGGGCGGATCATACGTCTCTGTTCGACTACGGCTTTTCACGGTGCAAAAGGATAAAGGCTATAGGAACGGAGCAGACCTTTTATCTGCCCGTAGCGGGCGGCGCTAAAGACACAATAGCCGTCAGACCCGCGCAGGACTGCTTCTGCACGGCGATAGACGGCGAGGAGAGCGGGATCTCATACAGACTGTATATGCCGCATTTCATTTATGCCCCCGTAAAAGAGGACGAGATAACGGGCAGGCTGCGATGCAGTATCAACGGCAGAACAGCCGCCGAGGTCGGGCTGAGGAACGCACAGAGCATGGAGATTCAAAAGGAGTAAAGCAATGGAAAGCAATGAAAAGATAAGACTGCAAAAGATAATAGCAGATGCCGGCATAGCCTCGCGCAGAAAGGCCGAGGAGCTTATTCAGCGCGGCGCGGTCACCGTAAACGGAAAGCGCGCCCGGTTAGGCGACAAGGCAGACCCCGCAAGGGACAAGATAGTTGTCGCAGGCAGACAGATAACGCTTAAAAAGGACGCGAAAAAGTATTATATAATGCTCCACAAGCCGAGAGGCTTTATAACGACTATGAGCGACGAGGGCGGCAGGAAATGTGTTGCCGAGCTTGTTGATGAGATACCCGCAAGACTGTTCCCTGTAGGCAGGCTCGACAAGGATTCAGAGGGTATGCTGTTTATGACTAACGACGGCGATTTTGCCAACATGATAAGCCACCCGTCGACCCATTTTGCAAAGACCTACCGCGTTACGGTACATCCCCGCATAACCGAGGCGCAGCTCACCGAGCTTACCACTGGCGTAGCCATCGACGGCAGAAAGTCTATGCCCGCTTCCGTCAGGGTCATTACCACCGAAAAGGAAAGGACCGTGCTTGAGATAATACTTGAAGAGGGCAGGAACAGACAGATCAGAAAAATGTGCGAAGCCCTCGGTCTTGAGGTGGCAAGACTCAAGCGTACCGCTATAGGCCCGATAAAATTAGGTATGCTCCAGCCCGGAAAATGGCGCGAGCTTGAGCCTGACGAGATGAGAAAAATAAGAGCATATCAGAGCAAGCTCTCCGCCCGCAGACAGCACGAGGACGAATAAGCCCAAGTAAATGCACAGACCCCCGAAGCCCTTAAACAAAGGGACTTCGGGGGTCGTTTTTTGTATTATTTTACTTTGCAACGATATTAACAAGCTTGCCCTTGACGTAGATCTCCTTGACGATGTTCTTGCCTTCGATAAAGGGCAGTACCTTTTCTGCCTTCTTTGCAAGATCCAGAGCGCCTGCCTGATCTATATCCGCGGGTACCATTATCTTGTCCCTGACCTTGCCGTTTACCTGTACGGCGATCTCTACGCTTTCGTCTGCACACTTGCTCTCGTCATAAGCGGGCCATTCGGCGCGGGAAACGAAGCCGCTGCCGAGGGCAGCCGAGCTCCATACCTCCTCTGCCGCATGGGGCGCAAAGGGACTCATCAGTATAGTGAATATCTTAAGCTCTTCCTTTGTAACGGAGCCTGTCGCATAAATATCGTTGATGAGCGACATGAGCGAAGCGATAGCGGTATTGAACTTGAGCGTCTCAATATCCTCGCCGACCTTCTTTATCGTCTTATGGAAGGCGCTCTCAAGCTCGGGGCGCATACCGTCGCCCTTTACTATTGCCTCAAGACCGCAGAAGCGCTCTACAAAACGGCGGCAGCCCTTTATGCTGCTTGAGTTCCACGGAGCTGCGTTCTCAAAGTCGCCTATGAACATCTCGAACAGACGCATGGTATCGGCGCCGTATGTGTTTACTATATCATCGGGATTTACCACGTTGCCCCTTGATTTGCTCATCTTCTCGCCGTTCTCGCCGAGTATCATGCCGTGGCTTGTGCGCTTTGCATAGGGCTCGGGAGTAGGCACTACCTTTATATCGTAAAGGAACTTGTGCCAGAAGCGGCTGTAGAGCAGGTGGAGCGTGGTATGCTCCATACCGCCGTTGTACCAATCAACGGGCGACCAATACTTAAGAGCCTCGTCGCTTGCAAGAGCGCTGTCGTTGTGGGGATCCATATATCTGAGGAAGTACCACGACGAGCCTGCCCACTGGGGCATGGTATCCGTCTCGCGCTTTGCATCGCCGCCGCACTTGGGGCATTTTGTATTAACCCAATCGGTCATCTTTGCAAGGGGTGATTCACCGTTATCAGTAGGCTCGTAGGATTCTACCTCCGGAAGCTCCAGGGGAAGCTCGCTTTCATCAAGCGGAACTGCGCCGCAGCAGGGGCAATGTACAATCGGGATAGGCTCGCCCCAGTAGCGCTGGCGTGAGAATACCCAGTCACGGAGCTTATAATTCACCTTAGCCTTGCCCTTACCGGTCTCTTCAAGATTTTCGATGATCTTCTTCTTTGCATCGTCAACGCTGAGTCCGTCAAGGAAATCGGAATTGACCATAATGCCTGTTGCGCAGTCTGTGAAGGCTTCCTTCTGCACATCCTCGCCGCCCTTTACGACCTCGATGATGGGAAGACCGAATTTCACTGCAAAATCATGGTCACGGGTATCATGAGCAGGAACTGCCATAATAGCGCCTGTGCCGTAGGAAACAAGTACATAGTCGGAAATGAAGATCGGGATCTGTCTGCCGTTTACGGGGTTGATAGCTTCAACACCGGA
>CACWNZ010000243.1 GCA_902762335.1 uncultured Ruminococcus sp.
TCTCCGGCATGTCGAGCCCCGAGCAGATGGCGGAATTCAACAACGTAGCGCCCTCTATACAGGGCTATAATCCTCTCCTTCAAAACAATGACGTTCCTACGTCTCAGGCGGAGGACTTCGGATATATCAGGAATGACGCCGCAGGCAGCGCCGATCCGAATTATCAGGCGCCCGACCTCAGCTTTATCAGCAATCAGGATAACGCCTTCAATAATGAGGCGACCAACAGCTTCAGCGATGACCACGATTATAACGCTCCGCTGGATCCCTTTGATTTCAGCAACGCCCCGCCTGCCGCGCCTATGCGCTTCAGCGACGTTGCCGACGAGCCGACAGCCTTTGCTCCCGCTCCTATGAGCTTCAGCGAGCCGAAGCCCGCTCCGATGAACAGCGATCCCGCTCCGATGAGATTTGACGATCTCCCGCCCGCAGCGCCTATGCGCTTCAGCGACAGCAGCCCGCAGCCCGCGCCCGCAAAGGGCGCTCCTAAGCCTGCCAGAGAGGAAAAGAAGAGACTGTTCGGCAAAAAGGCAAAGGAGGCCGATGCGCTGAGAAAAGCCGAGGAGATAGTAAACAGCCGTAAGGACGTTCCCAACGACGGAACGTGGACCTGTCCTAAATGCGGCGCAGTAATGCCCAAATACGTAGGCACCTGCGGCTGCGGTGAGCCTCAGCCCTTCGAGTTCTGATAAAATAAGCCCTGCCTGCTCCCTGCCGTTATACCGACCGCAGGACAGGCAGCGCTCCTATCGTTCAGGAACGCAACAGTCCCTGCAATGACGGGCAGGCGAAAGCCCGCACTTCATCAAAACACCGACAAGCCGAGCGAGTGTCTTTACATTTGCTCGGCTTTTATAGGTTTTCAGCATATCCGGCACCGGTCATGCGGTCCGACAGGTCTGTATCCCGCTCTGAATGAATAATCAAGGGTCAGATGTCGATCATATAAGAAGACGGCTCCGCGCATAGCGTGAGAAGCGCGGCAGCCAAACGAAAGGAACGGTCATAAATGAAAAGGGTAATAATAGTCGGCTCGGGACCGGCAGGTATTTCTGCGGCGCTTTATCTTCAGCGAAGCGGCAAGGCAGAGGTCACGGTCATCTCAAACGGCGCAGGCGCTCTTGAAAGGGCTGAAAAGATAGAGAACTACTACGGCTTTTCCGAGCCGATAACGGGCAGAGAGCTTTACGCAAACGGCATAAAGGGTGCTGAAAGGCTCGGTGTAAGGCTTATCGAAGAGGAAGTCATTTCACTGTCATTCGATGCAGAGATGAAGCCTGTTGTCGGCACTACGGAAGGAGAATACAATGCCGACACCGTACTTCTTGCGACGGGAGCATCGCGAAAAACGCTGAATGTTGCGGGACTTGCCGAACACGAGGGCAGGGGCGTGAGCTACTGCGCCGTCTGCGATGCCTTCTTTTACAGGAACAAGGACGTATGTGTTATAGGCAGCGGAGAATACGCCCTGCACGAGGCGATGATACTTGCGCAGACCTCACGAAGTGTTACTTTGCTTACGAACGGCGCTCCCGTCACGGCAAAAATACCCGATAATATTCGCATTAACGAGAAAAAGCTCGTTTCGGTAAACGGCGATAGTATAGTAGAGAGCGTCACTCTTGAGGACGGCGAAGCTCTGCCCGTGAGCGGTGTTTTCATAGCGCTCGGCGTTGCCGGCAGCAGCGAGCTTGCAAGGAAGGTCGGCGCCGAAACGGAGAACGGCAGGATAAAGGTAAACGAAGCTATGCAGACAAGCATACCCGGGCTGTATGCCGCAGGGGACTGCACAGGCGGCACCATGCAGATATTCAAGGCAGTCTATGAGGGCAGCACCGCCGCCCTTGCAATGATCAAGGCGTTAAACGGATAAATCAAATACAAGAAAACGGTACTGCGGCAAATCACGTTTTGCGGCAGTACCGTTTTATATGGTTTCTATCATTTTTTCCGTTCAGGGTCATCAGACAGTCCGAGAAGATAATCTGCTGATACACCGAGCGCAAGACAAATATCTATCAGCACGTTAACCTTTATCTCATTCTCTCCTCGTTCATATCTGCTGTACTGTGTCTGTTCCATTCCGATCTTCTGAGCAAGCTTCGCCTGAGATAATCCTTTTTCTTTCCTGACTTCCTTGATCCTCGGCAGTACATACAAATAGAACGCACCTCCGTTTGTCTGTTATGATATATCAGTTTATCGTAATTTTTATAAATTATATTGACAATAGAATTGACAATAGAATAGAAGTGTTCTATAATTACTTTAGTACACTTTTGTTCTTAAAATTCACGGCAGACATCATATTTTTATCGGAGGGATTCAAATCATGAAAAATAAAAGCTTAGTATTCAGCTTGCTCATCTGTACTCTTTGCTTGTTGTCATCAGCGTGCGGCAACAATGCCGACAATACGACATCTCCTTTCCCTTCCGGAGATCTAACGCAGGTCTCAAACAACACTGCTATACCGACAAACGAAAGTTCAGTTGAACTTGCAGTTTGGGAATATTCATACGATCTTGACACAGGTTTAGAGCATATTGATAGTAATATGGATAATATCGTCACCTATACTAATTCATTAGGAGATGGTCTGAAACCAAAAGCGATGCTTGGCTTCTCAAGAGGTCCATTGAATGATGAAATTCATGCCTTGATTCTCATTTGTGAAGACCACAAAATAGATAGTGTCTTTGATTATCACAGTGATAAATATACGTTTACGATCAACATTACGGAACCCGACGGAAACCTCACTGTTTTATCCGGAAAAGCCTTTTTAGCCATTTCTGTTATTAT
>CACWNZ010000244.1 GCA_902762335.1 uncultured Ruminococcus sp.
GATAGAGATGCACTTCCTGCCCGACGTTTACGTTCCCTGCGACGTCTGCGGCGGCAAAAGGTACAACAGGGAGACTCTTGAGGTCAAGTACAGGGGCAAGTCGATATATGACGTGCTTGAGATGACCGTAGAAGAGGGCTGTGAGTTTTTC
Source organism: uncultured Ruminococcus sp. (assembly GCA_902762335.1). Lineage (GTDB taxonomy): Bacteria > Bacillota > Clostridia > Oscillospirales > Acutalibacteraceae > UBA1213. The sequence goes on from CACWNZ010000244.1 coordinate 152, forward strand.
GCCAACCATGCAAGGATATACAACAAGCTCAGAACGCTCTATGACGTAGGACTCGGTTATATAAAGATAGGTCAGCCCTCGACCACGCTCTCGGGCGGCGAGGCGCAGAGGATCAAGCTTGCAACGGAACTTTCAAAGCGTTCTACGGGCAGAACGATATATATACTCGACGAGCCTACAACAGGTCTGCACATTGCGGACGTTCACAGGCTTATCGAGGTGCTTCAGAAATTCGCTGACGGCGGTAATACGGTTGTTGTCATCGAGCATAATCTTGAATTGATAAAGACTGCGGACTATATCATCGACCTCGGACCCGAGGGAGGAGACGGCGGCGGTACGGTCATAGCCGCAGGAACTCCCGAGCAGATAGCGGCGTGTGAGGCATCATATACGGGACAGTATCTGCGTCCGCTGCTTGAAGAAAAAGATGTTTAAAAGCGTGGTGAATATATGTTCGGCTATCTCAGACCCGAAAGGGAAGAGCTCAGGATAAGAGAATACGAGCTTTACAGGAGCGCCTACTGCGGTCTGTGCAGAAGGCTCGGCAAGGACTACGGCATTATCTCAAGGCTTGCCCTCAGCTACGACTGCACCGTTCTTGCCATGCTCGCCGCCTCGCTCAAGGGTGAACGCTCCTGCGTGAAAACAGGCAGGTGCAGGGTGAACCCCATGAAAAAATGCCTTTTTTGCGATACCGACGGCGAAGCCATGCACCTTGCAGGCGCGGTGACCGTGATAATGGCATATTACAAGCTCTCGGATACCATAGCCGACTCGGGCTTTTTCAAGCGCCTTGCCGCAAGACTTGCGAGAGCCTTCCTTAAAAGAGGCTTCGGAAAGGCTAAGAAGGCTTATCCCGATATAGAGGTATCCGCAAAGGAAATGATGCAGGCGCAGCTTGCTGCAGAAAAGAACGGCAGCGGTATAGACGCCTCAGCCGACCCCACGGCTAAGATGATCTCGTCGCTGTGTGAGCGGCTTGCGGAGGACGAGATGACCAAGCGTGTGCTGTCAAGCTTCGGCTACTATTTAGGCAGGTGGATCTATCTTATTGATGCCGCCGACGATCTCGAAAAGGATATAAAGCACCGTTCGTTCAATCCGTTTATAGCTGAGCTTAAGGATACCCCGGAGGAGACGGCCGAGTTCTGCAACGAAACTCTGAATATGACCGCGGCTCAGCTTATCAGGGCTTATGAGCTGCTCGAAATAGGCGCATATAAAGAGATACTTGACAATATCGTCTATTATGGTTTATCATTTCAGCAGAGATACTGTCTGTTTGAGAAAAAAAGACAGGGCAAAAAGAAAAAACGGGACATGGAAAACGCAGATATTTATGAGCTGCTGTCCGGCGGAGACGGCGGCGACAGCTATTATGAGGATTGAAAGGAAACAGCGATATGAAGGATCCGTATAAGATATTGGGAATTTCACGCTCGGCAACTGATGCCGAGGTAAAAAAGGCATACAGGGATCTGGCAAAAAAATACCACCCCGATAAATACGCCGACACCCCGCTTGCGGACGTTGCCTCGGAAAAGATGAAGGAGGTCAACGAGGCGTACCGTATTATTACCGAGGAGAGAAAAAGGGGCGGCAGCTCATCATCTTACGGCAGCTATTCTGAAAGCTATTCCGACGGCTATTCGGACAGCTCGTCCTACAGCGGCTCGGTCGGCAGCAGAACGAGCACGGGAGACAGCCGTTATGATGAGATAAGAGCCATGATAAACGGCGGCAACTTTTCTGCTGCGGAGACGGCTCTTCAGAGCATACCCTCGGATCAGCGAAACGCCGAGTGGTATTATCTCATGGGTGTAATATTCTATCAGAAGGGTTTTCTGTCCGATGCCTATAATTATTTTCAGACGGCGTGCAGAATGGACCCCTCAAACGAGGAATATCAGGCTATGTTCAAGAGGATACAGGAACAGCGCTCGGGAGATCAGGGCGGCTATAATTCGGGCAGCTCGGGCAGTCTGTGCAGCGCTGCGGACTTCTGCGACCTTTGCACCTGTCTGATGTGTACCGACTGTCTGTGCAACAGCTGCGGCTGACGGTGATGAAAATGAAGAATACCCGTTCAATAGCTGCGGGCGGACTGCTTACGGCTTTTGCCGTTGCGGTAATGCTCGTGTCGAATCTTATGCCCTCGGGAATGTATACCTTTCCCGCGGTGTCGGGCATAATAGTATACGTTTTATCGTTTGCGGCAGGGCGCCCGTATTCATGGGCGTCCTTTGCTGTTGTTTCAATCATTTCGTTCCTTTTCTGCGCAGATAAGGAGGCGCCGCTGTGCTTTGTCCTGTTTTTCGGCTACTATCCTCTTCTGAAGGAGCTGATAGAGAAAATACGCTTCAGACCGGCTGAATATATTGTCAAGCTGCTCGTTTTCAATGCGGCGGGGGCGGGAATATGGCTCCTGCTGGTCTTCGTTTTCTCCGTTCCCTTTGATGAATTCTCCGTTTTCGGGGTAAGACTGCCTGCGGTAATAATATCGGCGCTGAATCTTGTGTTCATTCTATACGACCTTGCGCTGACTATGTTCTTCCGCAGATACGGAAAAAAGATTAACGAATTTGTTACAAAAATAAACAAAAGATAGCTCTCCGCCAAGGCAGGGACTATGATATATTAGTTAC
>CACWNZ010000245.1 GCA_902762335.1 uncultured Ruminococcus sp.
TAAAATTCCTGTTCGCCGGCTGTGAAAACAAATTCAGCGCCGCATTCCTTGCAGATGAGAGTCTTATCCTCGTACATTTGATTTACCTCGCTTTGGTATTTTTTATTTCGCCCTCGGACGGAATTGCACCGTCACCTTTGAATTTTTTAAAAGTCAACGCTCTCCTGAAATAAGCTACACGGGCATATTGCGCTCAGTATCTTTGTCTGAGCTTTTTTCTTACGCGCTGCATCGCATTGTCACAGGCTTTTTTGGTAATGCCGAGCCTTCGGGATATCTCGTCGTAGGACCTGCCCTCAAGATAGGCACCGAGCACAGCGCTCTCCGCCTGCGAAAGCTCGTCTCTGAGGAACTCCTCAAGGGAATGCAGCTCCTCCTTGATGATGACGGCATTAAGCGGGTCGCACTCGGGCATAGCAGGAACTGCCTGCGCCTCTTCGATCGATGATGCCGAGCTGTTGAGACGATTCTTCAGTGAATTCTCACGGCGCGCCGCAGATATGATCCTGTTGCGTATGCATACGTTAGCGTAGGTAGAAAACGAAGCGCCGCCGTTCTCGTCATAGGTCAGCGCCGCATAGTGCAGGGCTATCATGCCCTCCTGAACGAGATCGTCGATATCGGAAGGATTAACTGAAGCATCCGCCGCTTTTTTGCGCAGAGTAAGGAAGTACCTGCCTGCAAGCTGTCTGAAGGCGGTCTCGCTGCCTTCTCTGCAGAGACCTGCAAGCTCGGTATCGCTGACATTATCGAAGCCCTCTGACGTACCGTTGGAATGCATAGCTTCACCTCTTTACCGCCGCTTTATACATCATACACTATTTTCTGTGATTAGTCAATATAATTTTATAATTTATCTCAACGAATTTTTACAGCAATTATCAATATTTCCAGATATTTCCACAGCAAATCAAGCGTCCTTATGCGGTCTGTGATCGTCCCGCTGCAATCCGTGAAGAAAGCCTTGCTTCACAAAGCGTTTCCTGATATCATTTCAACAACGACAAAAGCAAAGGAGTGAATGCAGGTGAAGATAAAGCTGTCCGTCAGTGATGACTGTTTTGAGGAGATAAGCAGGCTGCTCACAGAGCACGGTATAGAGATAGATGACGATGCGGAGCTGATACTGATACAGAGGGACCGCTATCCCGATCATCTTGCCGTGCGCGACAGGCGGGGCGACAAAGCCGTTATAGCTACCGATGATATAGTCACTATAGAAAGCTACGGTCATACCATAGAGCTGCACACCCTCAGCGGCGTTTTTACGGCCTCTCAGCAGCTATACAGATTTGAAGAAATGCTTGACCCGAAAAAATTTATCCGCATAAGCAATTCGGTCATTATTTCACGGGCGCAGATACAGAGCATAAGCCCGACCTTTTCTATGAAGTTCACGCTCAAAATGAAAAACGGCGACAAGGTGGACGTCACAAGAAGCTATTACGGCAGATTCAAGGAATTTTTAGGCATATAACAACAGGAGGTATCGGTATGGATAACGATTTTTCAAGAGCTGTCATGATAAACTACGGCATACTCATCTTTGCGGGCGGTATTGTAGCCGTGCTTGCGATACTTTGCATAGTATACTACTTTTTGTACAAGAGGCGCATAAACAAAGCCCTTGCAGACGGCACTGTGCCGAAAAGAAGCATATTCTCGCCCGGCAGCGCAGCGCTCGGAACGGGCATAATAATATGGTTTGCCTCTACCGTTTTTATGGTGTGTCAGCTTCAGTCCCTCAACTATATCACGACCAAAACGAGCAGCGAGCTGTATGCGGCGGACAAATACGTCAAGGAACAGGTATTGAACGCGCAATACATGATCGACTCGGTCCGGCACGAGATCACGGGTCAGCGTATAACGGAATCCTACTGTCTGACCGCAGGCGAGTTCCATGCGGATACGAGGACTGTCGACGCGGAGATATGCGTTCAGACGGATATAGTTCTCGGCAGCAGCGACAGGCTGACCTTCCGCGTAGGCGACAGCAAGACCGTGCTGAAAAGGAATGCCGACGTTAATTACACCGGCAGGATAAGCATAAGCATATTCGACTCCTCCCCCAAGGGGATACTCACCCTCGAAACGCCCGAGGGAAACATACAGCAGCTTATCTCCGTTGAGTTCGATAGCGGCGACGACCCGGAAGACCCGGAGCTTACCTCATGGACGGATCTCTACCCTTCTGCGGAGCTAAGTCTGTTACAGCCGAGAGCGCACGAAAACTCGGACGGCTCGGTGCAGATAGATACGGACGCTGCCGTAAATATTAAAAACGCGGTAAAAGCGCCTGACTGCGGATTTACCGAAATGGCGGTCATCTTTGAGGGTGAAGGCGGAAAGCTTCTGAGCAAAACGGAGCTTCTTGAAGGCGGCGAAGCTGTCGGGCATTCGGGAGACACCTATACCTGTCATTTCAGCGGGAATGCTCCTAAGGGTAAGACTATATACTATCTTCTTGCAAAGGACAGCAACGGCAACAGCTACCGTCTGTACGGCAAGGACTGCGTGATCTACGACAGCAGTCTTGCCCCCGGGAAAAGGCTTGCTCCCACGCAGGACAGAAATAATGCGGGCTATCTGTTCTCCGTGCTTTACGATGAAAAGGGAAATATCCTCCACGCCTTCTGACAGGGCGGGACGGGTAGCGCGGGGGCGTTCGGACATTGCTTACAGCGATCTGCACTCTATTCACATTCGTGTAACCGCTCAATAACCCAGCGATACAAAGCAAAGAAAAAAGAGGCCTGAAACAGACCTCTCAAATAACAATAAGTTTCGTGCCGTGTCCCCGATATTATTTCGTTACCTTAATCTTAAAATATTTCTTAGCGATACTGCCCGAGCTGTCCTTTACCTTTACACAGATATCGTATTTTACCGCCGACGAGGGCTTTATCCTTACGGTCGTATTTGCCTTGAAAGCCTGTGCCGTTATCCATTTTTCCGAGGCGGCTTTCTTGTAGTACGCTGAAAGTGCGGAGATATTTTTCAAAGGCTTCGTAACGCTTACGGTCATGTATTTCTTAACGATCCTGCCCGAGCTGTCCTTTACTTTCACGCAGATTTCGTATTTTACCGCCGACGAGGGCTTTATCCTTACGGTCGTATTTGCCTTGAAAGCCTGTGCCGTTATCCATTTTTCCGAGGCGGCTTTCTTGTAGTAC
>CACWNZ010000246.1 GCA_902762335.1 uncultured Ruminococcus sp.
GTACAGCATTATCTTCACAAACAGAAGCTCCCACGGAATATTATAGCCGTGGGAGCTTCTGTATTTGGTGGTTTAGCTTGAATACCCCGACTCGACCGGGGATAGATAAAAAGAGCTTCAGCAAATTAAAAATAATAAGGCATAAATGCAATATCCTTTGACGATCCGGTCGATACTTCCAAAAGCCCAAAGCTATGCTTCAGTCCGGTCACTACCGGAATCTCAGTTCAGCCGACGCTTGTCCGGAAACACGAACAAAAATTGCAGATTTTTTCATTTTAGGGCTTGACTTTTATTTGCAGAACTCCTTATAAACAGGTGCCACCGCAGAATACGGTGATACCCGATATGCTATGCTACTGTCTGTCAGGTTATTATATCGGTCGTGCGGATAGTGATAGAATTGATTATCGGCTGCTGGTCGGCGGGGATAGTGCCGTTGTTATCGGTCGGCTTTGCATCATGGGCTATAGCATCTACGATTTCAATGCCCTCGATCACCTTGCCGAAGGCGGCATATTTTCCGTCAAGGGCTGCGGTCTTGCTATCGGACTGAACGATGAAGAACTGTGAGTCTGCGCTGTTCATATCAATTGCGTTTCTTGCCATTGAAATAACGCCCTTTGTGTGGGAGAGGGTGTTGCCCTCGTAGCCGTTCTGAGAGAATTCGCCGTAGATACTATGCTCGGAGCCGCCCGTACCGGTGCCGTCGGGGGATCCGCCCTGTATCATGAAGCCGTCCATTATCCTGTGGAAGGTCAGACCGTTATAGAAGCCCGACTGCGCAAGATAAACGAAGTTCCTTACGGTGAGGGGAGCGACGTTATAGTTCAGTTCAACGGTCATCTTGCCGTAGTCCTTAACGTCAATGTCTGCATAGTATATCTTTGTTTTGTCTATCTGAACATCCTTGAGGAATTCGGGGTCGAGAAGCTCGGGAGATACCTCCGAGCCCTCATCTGACGATACCGTGCTTGCGGCGGACTCTGTTGAAGACTCCGTTACGGACACCGTTGATGATTCGGTCTTTGAGGTGTTATCCTCGTCTTTTTTGCCGCTCGGTTTCGGTTGTTTTTTTACCTTGATCTTCGTTGCCATGGTCGGTTTCCTTTCGATTATCTTTTTATTCTATATACATTGATATGTCGAACGCCTTAACGGAATGCGTCAACGCGCCTATCGAGATTATATCCACTCCGCTCTCGGCAACGGCTCTCAGCGTTTCGTCGGTAATGCCGCCCGAAGCCTCAAGAACGGCTCTGCCGTCGGTTATCTCAACGGCCTGCTTCATAAGCTCGGGACTCATGTTGTCGAGCATGATTATATCTGCGCCCGCCGCAAGAGCTTCTCTCAGCTCGTCGAGGTTTCTCGTTTCGACCTCTATCTTGGTCATGTGACCGATTTTGCTTCTGAGCGCGGTAATGGCGTTCGTTATACCGCCCGCGGCATCTATGTGGTTGTCCTTGAGCATTGCGGCATCGGAGAGATTGTAGCGGTGATTCTTTGCACCGCCGGTCATAACGGCGTATTTCTGCAGGGGGCGCAGACCGGGAAGGGTCTTTCTTGTGTCCGCAATAGAAGCCCTTGTGCCTTCAACTATCTTTGCATATCTGTTAGCGGCTGTAGCTATTCCGCTCATGTGCTGGATAAGGTTGAGAGCCGTTCTTTCGCCCTTGAGCAGGGCTCTTGTCTTTCCGCTGAGCGTGAGTATTACATCGCCTTTATGCACCTCGTCGCCGTCTTTTTTAAGCACGGTGTATTCCACGGTGTCAAGCAGCTCGAATACCCTCAGAGCCGCATCGACTCCGCAGACGATGCCGTCAGCCTTTGATACGAATCTTGCTTTGCCCGTCTGTTCCTCGGGAATGAGGTAGTCGGTGGTGACGTCGCAGTAGTTGATATCCTCGAGCAGAGCCGTCTTTATGATATTGTCTATATATATTTTATTAAGCGTCATCTCTTCTCATGACCTCCTCAAGCACTATGCAGGCTACGGTAGCAAGGCTGCGCGGCTCTTGCAAGATTCTGCGGTATCAGCGAGGGCTTGGGGATAACGAAATAGCACTCCTGCATTATTCTTCTTATCTCCGTGCGGAAGCCGTGGGGCAGTGTCTTTCCGGAAAGATCCTCAGTTTCGGCAAATTCACCGAAGCCGCTCCTGTCCTCTTTGGCAAGCTTTTTGGTGATGTCGTTTGCGGCTCTGCGCGAGAACACGAGAGCCTCGAGCAGGGAGTTGCTTGCAAGCCTGTTAGCGCCGTGAACTCCCGTATGCGAGCATTCGCCTGCGGCATAGAGCCTGTCAACGGTGGTGCGGGCATAGAGATCGACGTCTATACCGCCCATAAGATAGTGCTGGCACGGGAACACGGGTATCCACTGCTTTGTTATGTCGATATTTTCCTCAAGGCATTTCTCGTATATCATCGGGAAGCGCTTTTTGACGAATTCGGGATCCTTGTGGGTTATATCAAGATAGAATTTCTCGTTACCCTTTGCCATGCTCTCAAGCATAATGGCGTTGGATACCACGTCTCTCGGGGCAAGCTCTCCTCTTTCATCATACTTGAAGGCAAAGCGCTCGCCGTCACAGTTGAGCAGAACTGCGCCCTCGCCACGTACAGCCTCGCTGATAAGGAAGCGCTCGCGGTCGTTCTCGGCGGCAAAGGCGGTGGGGTGGAACTGTATGCGGCTGAGATGCTTTATCCTTGCGCCGAGCATAAAGGCGAGAGTTATTCCGTCGCCCGTTGCGATAGCTGAATTAGTCGTATACTGATAAACACGCCCTATACCGCCCGAGGCAAGTATGCAGTAGCGCGCGGCAATGATCTTAGATGAGCCGTCCTTCATCAGCAGACCCGCATAGAAGCCTCTGCTGTTCCTGTCAAGCTTATACAGCATGGTATTGTCAAGTATATCTACGTTTTTATGGGTCATGACCTGCTCGATGAGCACGTCTACGATAGCCCTGCCCGTAGAGTCCTTATGATGAACTATCCTGTGGCGTGAATGTCCTGCCTCAAGGGTCATCTGCAGGTGACCTCTTTCGTCAAGGTCAAAGGCGACGCCCATTTCCTTGAGCTTGAGTACGTCATCGGGACCCTCAGAAACGAGCACCTCGATAGCCTCAAGGTTGTTCTTGTATTTTCCTGCAATAAGGGTATCGGCGATGTGGAGCTTGAAATTGTCGTTGCTCTTGTCAAGCACAGCGGCAACTCCGCCCTGCGCGAGAGATGAATTAGACAGTGTAAGCTCTCTTTTTGAGATGACCAGCACGTTTACGTCCTCGGGGAACTGCAGAGCGGCATAAAGACCCGCTGCGCCCGAGCCGACTATCAGAACGTCGTATTCTTTTTTCATAAGCTATCAAGCCTCTTTTATATTGAAATGCAGTATAAAAGAATATACTTGATACATTATAACACATATTGCGCGATATTCCAACAAAAAAATAAAATCTTTACAGCATTTTTTGTTGTTTTTCGGGGCATACGATCAATGGGGTGAGCGTTGATAAAACGGCGGCTTTATGATATAATTACGGTACCAAAGCTAAGGAGAGAAAGTCATGGAAATGCATGAGAATTCCGAAAGGATACAGAGAGCCCTGCTTGTAGGCATAGATACAGGCGAATACGATGCCGAGAGCTCGATAGAGGAGCTCAGGGAGCTTGTGAAAAGCTCGGGAGCGGAACCTGTTGCAATAATGACGCAGAAGCGCGATAAGCCGGACAGCGCCACCTGCATCGGCTCGGGCAGGCTCGAGGAGATAACAGAGTTCTGCGCGCAGAATGAGATAGATTTTATCGTGTTCGATACGGAGCTTACTCCCACGCAGATAAGGAATATCGAGGACGCCACAGACGTGCGCACGATAGACCGCACCATGCTGATACTTGATATATTTGCTATCAGGGCAAAGACCAACGAGGGCAAGCTCCAGGTCGAGCTTGCCCAGCTCAAGTACCTTATGCCGAGGCTCTCGGGCAAGGGAAAGGAAATGTCAAGGCTCGGCGGCGGCGTGGGTACGAGGGGTCCCGGCGAAACTAAGTTGGAGACTGACAAGCGCCATATCAGAAGAAGGATAGAATACCTCAAGGACGCTCTTGCCGAAATGACCGAGCGCCGCGGCAGGCACCGTGAAAGACGGCGCAAGGACGGCATTATAACCGTTGCTATAGTTGGCTATACGAATGCGGGTAAATCTACGCTGATGAACACTCTTACACAGGCGGGCGTGCTATCGGAGGATAAGCTTTTTGCTACCCTTGATCCCACCTCAAGGGCGCTGAAGCTGCCCTGCGGCATTTCGGTCATGATGATAGATACCGTAGGACTTGTCAGAAGACTGCCGCATCATCTTGTTGAGGCGTTCAAGTCCACGCTTGAGGAGGCTGCGACCGCCGATATAATACTCAACGTCTGCGATGCCTCAAGCGAGGAATATAAGCTTCACCTTGAGGTCACCGAGGAGCTTCTTCGTGAGCTCGGCTGCACCGACAAGCCTATAATCCCCGTATTCAACAAATGCGACCTCGTTGAAGATCCTGACGACCTTCCGCGCGACAGGGGTGCGGTGCATATCTGCGCAAAATTCGCAAAGGGTATCGGCGAGCTTCTTGCGGCGGTAGAGGATAATCTTCCCGTAAAGCTCAGAAGCTTTGAGCTGCTCCTGCCCTTTGACAAGGCAGGGCTTATCGCGGAGCTGAGGAGCGCGGGAGCCTTAAAAAGCGAGGAATATACCGCCGAGGG
>CACWNZ010000247.1 GCA_902762335.1 uncultured Ruminococcus sp.
GGCTCGTTTGAGGATCTTGACGTACCGCCCACTCTCGTGAGCTTTGCGGTAGCTATGACCAAGGCGTCAAAGACCGTGTCCGCCGAATTCAAGAAGGCGGGCTCAAGAGTAATATACGTTCCCGTACCCGAGGACAAGGAAACGCTCATGCCCGATTGGGACAGGCTCATTGCTATGTATAAGGCTGTATATGAGCTGATGAGCGGGGGAAAGGTGCTTTCGGCAGGTACCGTAAAAGAAGGCGGCGCTGCTGCCTGCGTTGCAAAGATGTGCTTCGGCAATAAGATCGGCTTCACCTTTGCAAAGGAGCTGACAAGCGATGAGCTTTTCGCGCCCCTGAGCGGCTCTCTTGTATTGGAGCTTTCCGACGGCGCAGAGTTTCCCGCCGATATAGTAAGCTACGACCTCGGTACGACGGCAGAAAAGCCCGTCATAACAGTTAACGGCGCGGCTCTTGATATAGACGGTCTTATTGAAAAATGGACGGGCAGGCTCGAGGGCGTGTTCCCCGTAAAGGCGGCGTGTCCCGGGAATATCCGCGACATACGGCTCTATACAGATAGAAATATCTTATCTCCGATGATAAAGACCGCAAAGCCTAAGGTATTTATACCCGTATTCCCCGGCACTAACTGCGAGGTGGATACGGCAAGAGCCTTTGAGAAGGCGGGCGCAGAGCCTGAGCTTCTAATCGTCAGAAATCTCAGACCCTCGGATATTGAGGAAACTATAGACGAAATGGTACGCATTATAAAGCAGTCACAGATGATAATGCTCCCGGGCGGCTTCTCGGGCGGCGACGAGCCCGACGGCTCGGGCAAGTTCATTGCCACGACCTTCCGCAACCCGAGGGTATCCGAGGCTGTAAACGAGCTGCTCAAGGATCGCGACGGTCTTATGCTGGGCATCTGCAACGGCTTCCAGGCTCTTATCAAGCTGGGTCTCGTTCCCTACGGAGAGATAAGAGAGCTGAGCGAGAACGACCCGACACTCACGTTCAACACGGTGGGCAGACATATTTCACGCATGGCGTACACAAGGATAACCTCGGTCAAGTCTCCGTGGTTCTCGCTTGTAAATGCGGGCGATATACACGCAGTGCCGATCTCACACGGCGAGGGACGCTTCGTTGCAGAGGAGAGTGTGCTCGATAAGCTTATCGCAAACGGACAGGTCGCTACGCAGTACGTCAGCCCCGACGGTAAGGTCGCTGATGATACCGAGTTCAACCCCAACGGCTCCGTATGCGCTATAGAGGGCATTACAAGCCCCGACGGAAGAGTTCTCGGCAAAATGGGACATTCCGAGCGCAAGGGCAGTGATCTTTACTTCAACGTCCCGTTTGAGAAGGATCAGAGGATCTTTGAGAGCGGCGTTGCATATTTCAAATAAAATATAAGCGGCGGAGACTTTCCGCCGCCGCAGCAAACAGGCACGGTGTTCCGTCATTCATGACAGTACACCGTGCCTGAGTTTTTGTTCCACAAAAACAGCTTTCCCCTGTTCACGGAGAAATGAACAGGGGAAGGAGCTGCTTTTTAGGAGGAATGTATATGAAGTATAACTTATAAACGGGGTTATTTTGCCCGAAGGCAAAATAAGGGGGATGCTTTGATGAAACTCTTGTTTTTTAATTGAAATGCGATGCAGTCAGTCAGGCGATATTGAAAAAGCGATGCTTCTATGGTGAATGGTTTGTAGTGAGACGTATGCTTCGTTAGCGCCGGGTACGTTGCAGGAACGGCTGCCGTGACTGTAGAGAGTCTGTTGCCGTAACTGAAATGAATGATAATAAGGGGGAGGAGGTTACAAGGTCATTCAAAGAAGAAAAGCTCTTCAAATTTTTTATCCAGCGCAATGCATATCAGCAGGGCAAGCTTTGCGCTCGGACAAAACTGATTGTTCTCTATTGAGCTGATAGTCTGGCGGGAAACGCCGACCATTTCGGCAAGGTCACCCTGTGAGATCCTTTTCTCTGCCCGCGCAACTCTCAGACGATTCTGAAACGTTATTTCGCTCATAAGCTGTAAGGCCAGAAAAACATGACCGCGCAGAATATCGCAGCCGCTCCCGTGCCTATTCCTGCTATCAGGTACAGGGGCTTTCTTATGTTTTTGAATTGGTAGAGAAAGGTCGCGCACAGATAGCCTGTTATCACGGATACGTACTCGTAGAAGGTGTATCGGTGAATGGCTCTGTAGATGCTGAAGATCAGGATAAGGATGCCTACGACTATGGCTCCGACGCCGAAGGAGGAACTGTATACCCGCTGCTCTCTCTCATCGAGTGAATTGCGGGATTTCTTTTTATTCTTTTCAAGAATCTCTTTCTTGTCCATATAAAAAGACCTCCGGGGCTTTCAGGGCTTTTTCTAAGATTTTCCTTGTGTTTTTATGTTATCATATACTTTACCGTTTGTCAAGTACCCTTGACATATTTTCTTTTATACTTGGCATTACAGTTTTTTAATTTATTTGTATCAGACTTGTAACATTGTTCACATACGGAGGCGGCCGGGAGGACAAAATGAAAATGAAAATCATTTTCAAATCTCTTGACAAGGTATGCCTGCGGTGATAGAATAAATATCGTATTCTTTTGAAGAAAAGAGGAAAACGACATGAAGATAAAAAAGGCAATAGCGCTTCTGCTCTGCGCGGCGCTTATGCTGCTGTGTATGGGCGGCTGCGGAACGGAAAAAAAGAATAACGGAAGAAAGCATATAGTCGCCACGATCTTTCCCGAGTATGATTGGGTAAATAAGCTTATCACC
>CACWNZ010000248.1 GCA_902762335.1 uncultured Ruminococcus sp.
TGAACCGTCCCTACTGTTGTTATAACAAAAAAGCTACGCTTTTGGCAGCCTTAACCCACCGGCTAAAGCCAACGGGATTGCGGCTGCCATTTTTTCAAAGCTCAAAGTCGTCTAATTTAATATATACCGTATCCTTTTTGTTTATAACACTTTCTTTGCCCTCGGATGCGACAGTCACCGTATCCTTGTCATGGGCGATAAGCGTTCCTTTAATATCGCGGGTGCCGTTCTCATCGGGGCGTATCAGCCTTGCCATAACAGGCGCTCCGAGAAACGAATCGAAATGCCACGGCTTTACGAGCTCTCTTTCTATGCCCGGAGAGGACACCTCCAATATATAGTTCTGCTCTATCGGGTCAAGCTCATCAAGAGGAGCGTCTACCGCGCGGGTGACGTTTTCGCAGTCGTCTATGGAAACGCCCCTGTCGCTGTCTATGAATATCCTCAGATACCACAGAGCGCCCTCCTTGAGAAATCTCACGTCCCAGAGCGTAAGCCCGAGCCCCTCTACGATAGGTCTGACAAGCTCGGTCACCGCCTCTACCGTATTGCCCTTGTTCTTTTTATTCTGCGCCATATCATTCTCCTGTCCGCAGGGAAAAACTCCCCGTTTAATGATAAAAGAGCAGGTCGCCCTACTCTTTTGTCAATTACCATATTCATACTACTACAATATAATAGCACAGTATTTTTCAATTTGCAAGCCTTACGATAAAAAAATCTGCTGCGGCTCTCAGCCCGTCATTCCGATATTATCACGCGGAACAGCTCTTCGGCAAGCAGTCTGTGACTTGCGGCAGAAAGATGTACGCCGTCCGAGGGATCCGCCTTTACTATATCGCCCGCGCAAAGACAGCCGCAGTCCCTCTCGCGGGCAAGCGCGGCATATTTATCCTTGAGAAGACAGCTTTTTTCTATGCTGTCCCTGTCAAAGTCGCCGTCCTCATAGAGCACCGAGCCCGTTATCTCGGCGGGGACAATTATAAATATGCGTGTATCGGGAGAAAACGCCCTTATCATAGATATGAGAACTCCCATTCCCGCGGTTATCATATCCGCATCTGCGGCGAACTTCGTTTTGCAGTCGTTAGTGCCGAGCATTATCAGAACGATATCGACAGGGTCGTTTTCCTTAAGCAGGGGCAGTATCGCATTGCTGCCGTTTCTGTCTGCCGATCTCTCATCGTCAAAAACGGTAGTCCTGCCGTTCAGTCCGCCCTCTATGATCTTATAGCCGTAGGAAAAAAGCCTTTCGGCAAGTATACCCGTCCATCTCTCGTCGGCTCCGTAGCGCCCGCCTGTCTGAGGTATATAGCCGTAGGTGTTGGAATCTCCGAAGCAAAGTATCTTTTTCATATCGCTCACAAGCCCCCGCGATCAGTCCTTACGCACTTAGTCAGTCTGTCAGCAGCACCGCTTCGCCGCTTTCTTCTCCGCCTTCTTCGCCTTCTTCTCCGCCTTCCTCGGCGGGAGTATCATCTATATAGGCGTTCGGGTCGACCGTTACGTTTACCTTCTTGTCCTTTACGGCGCCCTTGGCTATCTCTACGATAATGCAGGCATAGCCCTTGTCGCTATCGTCTGCGGGAAGCTGAGTCCATATCACCGCATTGAGATCGCCGCTCTCGTCGGCGGAAATGTCGCCCAGATCTACACTGCCGCTCTTTGAATAGGGCGTTACAAGTATTATCATATCATATCCTTCAAAGAAATCCGCAGTAGAATCCGCAGTCGCATCCTTAAAAGAGCCTTGGAAGAAATCGTCCCCGCTGTCTCTGTTGGTCTTTGAAAGAGAATACTTCGCCTCGTTGTCCTTTACGAACTTTGCAAGCTCGTCCTCGCTTGTCACGGTATATGCAGCAGGCTTGTCAAAGCCCGTACCGAAGCCGTCGGGCGCCAGAGAGATAAGCATATACTGTATTTCCGAGAGAGGATCCTCGGGCGCTTCGGGCTCGTCGCCGTCATCGGGATCCTCCTCCCAGCCGCTGAACTGCTCGGGGTCTATGATGATATTGCCGTCCTCATCTATAGATACTCCCGGGTCGCCCGAACCCGCTGTCATTCGGGGTCTTTTCCTCGCCCGAGGCAGTCTGCGACGCAACGCTCTCCGTCTGTGAGGCTGTACTCTGCGCAGAGCTGTCCTCTCCGTTTTTCTGTCCTGCGCAGCCCGCTGCCGAGCCTGCAAGCATCAGGCAGGCAAGAATAACTGCTATATTTTTTTTCATGTTGAATACGCTCCTTTCGTGTGACCGTCTGTGATCATCTGCTGAGAGATACGAACGAAACGGACTTTACGCTCTTGAGAAACCTGCATTTTTCAACTGCGGTCTTGCCGCAGTTGCTGCATATTGAGGAATGTGTCCTTCCGTCCGATACATTAACCTTTGAATTTTCCGCCCTGAGAGCCGCTTCCTTTCTTTCGGCCGCAAGCTGCTCCGAGGTGCCGTCAAGAAGCTCGTCTACGTTCTTTTCCATACATTCGCCCTCAAGACCGTCTATTATAGCCCTTGATACTACGGGCGGAGTTATATACCTGTCAATGTCGCCTGCGTTTATCTCCTTTGCGTCGCAGGCGGTGCATTTTACTCCGCTTATCACCTCGGCAGGGTGACCGAAATTCTTTCTCATAAAGGCTATGGTCATCTCCCGTCCCGCCTTAGAGAACTTTACAAGCTGCAGAGCCATAGCCACGAGCCCTCCGAAAAGCTGTGTGCACCAGAAGCGCAGCTCCTCGTTCTTTATCGACGGCGAATCAAAGCTGAAATCGGCAAACACGCCGTCCTTGGAAAAGGCTTTTTCAAACGCTTCCGTCCTGCCGCTGAGTCTCCATTCACCGATAAACTGATCGATATAGCCCTCGTTTACGGTATCTCCGGCTTTTTCCAATACTCTTTTCATTCCCTTTAGCGAGCTTTCGTAGTAGTTCATTTGCTTCAGTCTCCTTTATTCTTTTTATTCCGCGCGCTGCTGCAGCGGCGGTTCGGCAATTTGCGCCATAAAATTCGGTTTTTATATGCTAAAGTATCTGTTGCAGGTGCATTTACAGACCGCAATATATATCCATTATATAGTATCGGCGTTTAATTAACAATATTTTTGTAAAATTTTTTTGTAAACTTTGCTCTATAAAATTGACAAACAGCGGCGGATAACATATACTTTATTATGTAGCAGTATCTTGAGATGGCATGACTGCCGCTCAGAATACCCTAAATAAGCTCAAAGAAAAGGACTGTAGACTATGATATGCAGCAAATGCGGCGCACAGATACCCGACAACAGCCGTTTTTGTATTATGTGCGGCAACAAAATAGAACAGCAGTATCCGCCCTATCAGCCGCTCAGCAGTCCCGCGCAGCCTCAGCCGGCGCAGGATAGCTCGTCTAATATTTTCGGCGTCAAGAGCATTTCCGACAGGCATTATTCGCTTGAGGACATTGCCCGCCAGCAGGAGGAGAACAAGAACGAGATAGGTCTTGCCTCTGCGCCGCCAGCGCCGAAGAAAAAGAAGAAAAAGAAAAGACCGCCCGTTACTGCAGAAGGCGCAGCGGAAAAAGCCGCCGCTCCCGCCGCAGGTACGGACGATAAGCCTGCGGACAGTCCCGCAAGACCGTGGTACTACGATCTTATGAAGGATCCGCCCGACAAGAAGCCCGAGCCCGAAGTCAAGCCCGAGCCCGAAGCTAAGCCCGAGCCCGAAGCTAAACCCGAGCCCGAAGCCGAGCCCGCACCCGAAGCAGCTCAGAGTGCGCCCGCGCAGCCTGCCGCTCCCCGCAGACCCGCATCGGCAGGACCGGTATTCAAATATCCGATAAACTCTCCGCCCGTGCCGACAGGTCTTCAGAAGCAGACCAATATAAGCATATTCGGCGGAAACACCGGCTCGGCGTTTGCCGCGCTCGAGGCGGATTTCATGCAAAGGAAAAACAGCGGTCAGCGCCGCTGAAGCAATAAAAAATAATAAAACGGAGATGATCCCATGGGTAAGAAGGCCAAGAATAACGATGCCTACTATCAGTATCCTCAGGTGCAGCCGATCTCGGACGACATAGTAAACCCCTTTTTCAATATTGCGCAGGACGGCTCTGTGCAGAGCAGCGCGCTCAATCCCGGCGCCGCCCCCAACCCCTTTATGCAGCAGCTCCAACAGGCTCAGCCTAACCCCTTCATTCAACAGCAGCAGGCAGCTCAGCAGCCGCAGCAGAACTATCCCGTTATGGATAACGAACAGCGCTTTGATATAGCTCAGCCCGATACTCCCAACGGATACTATGAAGCAACGGGCGCCCCGCAGGGAGTTGCGCTTCAGAAGGATCCGCAGCAGTATCCTCAGAATACAGAGCAGACCATGCCCGTGCAGAATCAGCAGTACGCTCAGCAGGCTTATCAGCAGCAGTATCCTCAGAATACAGAGCAGACCGTGCCCGTGCAGAATCAGCAGTACGCTCAGCAGGCTTATCAGCAGCAGTATCCTCAGAATACAGAGCAGACTATGCCCGTACAGAATCAGCAGTACGCTCAGCAGGCTTATCAGCAGCAGTATCCTCAGAATACAGAGCAGACCATGCCCGCGCAGAATCAGCAGTACGCTCAGCAGGCTTATCAGCAGCAGTATCCTCAGAATACAGAACAGACCATGCCCGCGCAGAATCAGCAGTACGCTCAGCAGGCTTATCAGCAGCAGTATCCTCAGAATACAGAACAGACCATGCCCG
>CACWNZ010000249.1 GCA_902762335.1 uncultured Ruminococcus sp.
CACGCTTACACAGGCGATCAGATGATCCTTGACGGTCCTCACAGAAAGGGCGACCTCAGAAGAGCAAGAGCAGGCGCTGCTAACATCGTTCCTAATTCAACGGGCGCTGCTAAGGCTATCGGTCTTGTTATTCCTGAGCTCAACGGCAAGCTCATCGGTTCTGCTCAGCGTGTTCCTGTACCCACAGGCTCAACAACTATCCTTACGGCTGTTGTTAAGAAGGCTGACGTTACCAAGGAAGGCATCAACGCTGCTATGAAGGCTGCTGCAAGCGAGTCCTTCGGCTACAACGAGGATCCTATCGTTTCTTCTGACGTTATCGGCATGAGATTCGGTTCTCTCTTCGATGCTACCCAGACAATGGTAAGCAAGATCGCTGACGATCTCTATGAGGTACAGGTCGTTTCATGGTATGACAACGAGAACAGCTACACAAGCCAGATGGTCAGAACTATCAAGTACTTCGCTGAGCTCGGCTGATATCATTAATAAAGATCCGAAAAATTGCGCCGTCCGTAAGGGCGGCGCTTTTCTTGTGTCTTTATATCCTATCTCCGTTCGGAAATAAAACAAAAATTTTTTTCGCTATCCTGTAACCCTCCCGTTCCTTCACGGATTATATTAGTGAAAGGACTTGAGAACGGCAAGGCTCTCGGGTCATAAATGAAATATTCGGGTCAAATCCCGGGAACGGAGTGATCATTATGAAAAAGAAGATAATCTATGCAGCGATCTGTTCGGCACTCGGTGCCTGTGTGCTCATGACTTCAGCAGGCTGTTCGGCAGGAGCCGCGGACGAAAACCGGACCGATATGGTAAATGACGTTAAAAGCTCGGGCGTTATCAAGTCCGATTCCGTCGAAACGGTAAGGCTCTCCGACAGGACGGAAAATCCCTTTGAGGTCGCTGAGGAAAAAACCAACGGCGGAGATACCTGCTCCGACGATAACGGCTGTGACGAGCCGACCGCAGATCAGGGTACGGCGGGAGCAGCGACGGGCAACGATGCCCTGACGTCAGACAGGGGCGCAGCAAGACCCGCCGAGCTGACCGATGAGGAGATAAGCGCTATCGGCAGCAGGAAATTCGGGGACGTTTTCGGCAGCAATGCGAACGGCAACACAGCCAAAAAGACGAAGCTTCAGACGAATGTATTTGACAAGCTCACGGGCGATAATATCCACTTTGCGGTAATGGAATACGCGTGCGCGGGCTGCGGCGAATACGGTAATACCGCAAGCTCGGCAAGGGCCGAGCTGCAGAGACAGGGCGACAGACAGGCGATCACCATAGAATACGATTTCGGCAGTGACAGCTATTCCGATACGACTATAATCAAGGACGGCAAGGTTTACGAGCTTGATAATATCGAAAAGACCTACTATACCGACGAGCTCTGCATGGGCGACCTTGATACGGCGGCATTTATAGGCGATTTTGAAAACTGCTTCAGCTTTGCGCCGTCGCTTGAGGGTACTATGGAAATAAAGGGAGCGCCCGTCGCCTACGAGGTCTATGACCTTTACGGCTGCAAGTTGGCGGTCTATTTCCTCAGAGACGACTACTGCAAGGTCGAGATGTATGACGGCATGAGCGGGCTTCTCTGCGGATATGAGACTATCACCCTTGATATGCCGATAAACGAGGCTCTGTTCGATATTCCTGCGGATTACACCGAGGACAAGGACCTCTGCGACGGCTACGATGACCTCGATGATACGGCAGATGAGGACGACGAGGACGAGCCGCAGTGGGGCAGCTTCAAGCCCGACGAATATGATTGGAATGATCTCTATAACGGCAGCTTCGACCCCGAGCAGATAGCCGGCAATTATTCCTATGACCGTGACGCTCTTGAGAACTATCTCAAGGAATCACGCACCTATCTTGACGGTCTTTATCAGCAGCTTTACGGCTATCTTTACGGCGAAAACGGCTTTTCCGGCGGCGGACAGTATAATTTGCCTTTCCCTGTGGGAGATGACCTTGATGATGACTTCGACTACGACGACTTCGATGACGATGACTTTGGCGATGATGACTTCGACGATGATGATTTCGACGACGATGACACAGATAACGACAGCGGCTTTATAACCGATCAGAAGCCTTCTGCAGCTCCCCGCACCTCAAGAAAATAATATCTAGTTTCAAGCTTCATGGCTTCTGTTGCGACCTCGTCTGCCCTTTCCTTCGTCCATGAGGCTATGTTCTTTCTCAGTCTGAGCACCGAGGGTGCAGACACGCTGAATTCAGTCAGCCCGAAGGAGATGAGCAGCGGTGTCATGAGCGGGTCTGCGGCAGCTTCACCGCACATTCCTACGGGTATGCCCTCTTTAGCGGCGCACTCTATCGTGCGCCTTATCATTCTGAGAACGCTCGGCTGCATGACCGAGTAGAGATAGGCGACGTTGCCGTTGCCCCTGTCGCATGCCATCGTGTAGCCTGTAAGATCGTTTGTGCCGATGCTGAAGAAGTCGCTCTCCTTTGCAAGAACATCGGCTATCACCGCCGCCGCGGCTGTCTCTACCATAATGCCGACCTTGATGTTCTCATCAAAGGCTATGCCCTCCTCCCGCAGCTCGTCCTTCATCTCTTCAACGAGGAGCCTTCCTGCGCGCACCTCCTCAACGCAGGTTATCAGCGGGAACATTATGCTGACGTTTCCATAGGCGCTGGCGCGGAGTATCGCCCTTAGCTGTGTTCTGAACAGTCCCCTGTATTTAAGGCAGTACCTTATAGCCCTGAAGCCCATAAAGGGGTTGTCCTCCTTTTCAAGTCCGAGATAGGGTATCTCCTTATCGCCGCCGATGTCGAGAGTTCTGATGATTAGCGGTCTGTCCTTGAGTATAAGAGCCGCTTTTTTATATGCATCGAACTGCTCGTCCTCTGTCGGAACAGAGGTCTTGTCCATAAAGAGGAACTCCGTTCTGAACAGACCTACGCCCTCGCCGTCGTTCTCGACCGCCTTTGCAGCGTCATCGGGCTTCCCGATGTTGCATACGAGCTCATATTTTGTGCCGTCCGCCGAGACTGTGGGCTTTCCTCTGTACTGCTCAAGCTCCGCCTTTTCTTTGACAAAGCGTTCGCGCTTTGCGATATACTCGTTGAGCTCCGATTCTACGGGAGAAACAATGACCTCTCCGGTCTTGCCGTCGCATATAACGGTATCGCCGCCCATTATAGACATCAAAGCGCCGTCAACGCTCATTACCGCGGGAATTTCAAGCACTCTTGCAAGAATAGCGCTGTGAGAGGTCGTACTGCCTGTTTCGGCAATAATGCCTGCCACGTTTTCCTTCTTTATCTCGGCTATCATAGACGGGGTCAGCTCTTTTACGACTATGATGCTGCCCTCGGGCGCATCGCTGATCTTAACTTCATCTATGCCCAGAAGCACGCTCAGCATACCCGCCTTTACGTCGCGGACGTCTGCGGCTCTCTGCCTTGTCAGGTCGTCGTCCGCCGCAGAAAAGATCGATATGAACATATCGCACATCTGCTCAAGAGACGACTCGGCGCACTGACCGCCGCCTATAAGCTTCTCTATCTCACCGGTCAGGAAGGGATCCTCGATAAGACTGATATGCCCGAGCATTATTTCGGCTTCCTTTTCGCCCGCAGAGCTTCTCAGCGCCTCCGCCTGCTTTTTTGTAGCTGCAACGGCATCTCTGAATCTCTGTATCTCAGCCTGCGGCTCGGTTATCGTCACGGGAGTATATTCGAGGGAATGTTCCTCTATGAGCAGCGCCTTTCCTATCCCTATACCTGCCGATACTCCTGTTCCTTTAAGCATTTCTATCACCACCGGAAATTATTATATTATTTCATACTATCGGTCCGTATTATTCGCCAAAGCCGTTCTGTATCATTTCCGCCGCAGCGGCGAGGGCTTCGTTTTCCTGATCGCCGTCGCATACGAGCTCGATCTCGCTGCCGCACTTCATGCACGCCGCCATGAGATTGAGGGGGCTCTTCGCGTTGTACTCATTTCCGTTGAATTTTATGAATACCTTGCACGGGAACTTAGCCATTGCTCCCGCAAATACCGATGCAGGCCTCATGTGGAAGCCCTGAGCGTTTGTGATAACGAGTGCCTTTGATACCATAACCATCTCTCCTTTGCAGTATTGTCAGTGTCACTGTTTGCGATCGTTCCCGAAATAAGATACTATTCGGTTTTTTTCTTCTTTTCCTTGCCTATCGGGCGCTTAAGCAGGGCAAGCATGAACATACCCGCCAAAGAGCCTATGACCAGGGCAAGCAGATACAGGAACGGGCTGCCTATGGTCGCTATTACAAAGATACCTCCGTGCGGAGCCATAAGAGTACAGCCGAATACCCACGAAAGACCGCCCGCCGCCGCAGAGCCTATAACGCACGAGGGGATGACCTTCAGCGGATATGAGGCCGCGTAGGGTATTGCGCCCTCGGTGATGAACGACAGACCCATCGCTATGTTTACGGCGCCGTTCTTTCTCTCGTCGGGAGTCCATCTGCTGCGGAAAATAAGAGTTGAAAGAGCTATTGCAAGAGGCGGTACCATGCCGCCGATCATAACGGACGCCATGATCTGATAGCAGGTCGTCTGAACGGCAGGATCTGCGGTCTGAGCCGCAGTGGTAAGCATACCCGTGCCGAAAACGTAAGCCGCCTTATTGAACGGACCGCCCATATCTATAGCCATCATTCCGCCGAGTATGCAGCCGAGAAGTATGCCGAGATTGTTGTCGTTCAGCCAGATAAGTCCGTCGTTGAGTCCCGTATTTATTACGCCCATAACGGGATTTACGGCGCACATCATAACGCCGACTATGCCGAGTCCCGCAAGGGGATAGATCAGAACGGGCTTGATGCCCTCAAGTGCGCGCGGGAACTTTTCGCAGAGCTTCTCAAAGAGCTTCATAAGCAGACCCGCAAGGAAGCCCGCAAGAAGAGCGCCTAAAAAGCCCGAGGGAATGGCGTCTTTTGCCGAGGGGTTGGTAAAGGTAGCGCCGTTCTTAGCCAGAAGACCGCCCACTATACCGACGAGAAGTCCGGGTCTGTCGGCAATGGACATTGCTATGAAGCCCGCAAGCACGGGAAGCATGAAGTCGAACGCAAAGCCGCCTATAGACTTGAACCATGCCGCCGCGGGATTTACCGAGCCGAAGTTACCGTTGCCCGCAGCCTCAACACCGCTGAAGGTGTCTATCATAAAGGCTATAGCTATGAAGATGCCGCCCGCAACTACAAAGGGCAGCATATGTGAAACGCCGTTCATAAGGTGCTTGTAGAGCCTTCTTCCAAAGCTCTCGCCGCCTGCGCCCGCGCCCTGATCGGTCTGCTTTTTGTCCGACCTGAAGATCGGGGCTTCCTTATTGATTATCTTGTTTATGAGCTGCTCGGGCTTGTGTATGCCGTCCGCGACCTTGGTAGAGAAAACCGGCTTGCCGTCAAATCTTGCGGTCTCTACGCTCTTGTCGGCGGCGATGATTATGCCGTCGCAGTTTTTTATCTCCTCGGGCGTAAGGGCGTTTTTAACGCCGCCCGAACCGTTTGTTTCAACCTTTATCGTTATGCCCATTTTTTCGGCAGCCTTATTCAGAGCCTCGGCAGCCATATAGGTATGAGCTATGCCCGTAGGACAGGCTGTTACTGCAAGCACCCTTATTGCGCCCTTGCCTTCAGCCTTTTTAGGAGCAGGCTCTTCCTTTTTGAGCTGCACCTTTTCCTCCGGGAATTTCTCGGTCTCCTTATCGTCAAGCAGCTTGAGGAACTCCTCTGCATTGGCAGCCGCCTTAAGCTTAGACGTAAGCTCCATATCCATAAGAAGCTGCATGAGCCTTGCAAGCACCTCAAGGTGAACGTCGCCGTCCGTGGTAGCGGCTATCATGAAGATAAGCTTGCAGGGGTCGCCGTCCGGCGAGCCGTAGTCCACTCCGTCAGGGACCGTGATCGCAGCAAGAGCAGGCTTTTTGACAGCCTCGCTCTTTGCATGGGGTATGGCTATCTCCATTCCTATAGCGGTGGTGCCCATTTCCTCACGCTTGAGTATGCCTTCTTTGAATGCTGCCCTGTCCTTGAGATTACCGCATTTTTCGTGCAGAGAGACAAGCTTTTCTATCGCTCCGGCTTTATCCTTGACCTTTGCGCCTATCTCTATGCCTTCTTTTTTCAGCAGGTCGGTTATCCGCATTTTCAGCCCTCCTTCTCTGTAGTATTGTCGGTCTGTTTTCTATTCGGTGTCCTTTGTGACCTCTCTTATGACGGTTTTCTCCGAAAAACCGCTGTAGGGAAGTCTGTCGGTAATGATGCAGCAGCGCCTCAGCTCGGCAAATGTCACGGGATATACCCTCCTGAATTTGCTGTGGTCGGCAAGCACAAATACGGCAAAGCTCTTTTCGGCAGCCTTTTCC
>CACWNZ010000250.1 GCA_902762335.1 uncultured Ruminococcus sp.
GAGGTATGCGACGGCGGACCGATAATACTGCAGAAGGCTGTAGAGGTAAGAGACGACGACACCCCCGAGACGCTGCAGAGGAGGGTAATGGAGCAGGCGGAGTGGAAGCTGCTCCCGCAGGCAGTCGCGCTCTTCTGCGACGACAAACTCGAGGTCGTCAACTCAAAAGTCCGCATCTTAGCATAATGTGGAGTTTGGAATTTCCCGCGAGTTTTTCCTGGGACGACGCTTCATGTCTGCGCCAATGCCGGAAATTCGTATCCGCACGATGAAGTTTTGGTCATCATAAGCTTACTGTAATTGGCGGTGCAAAGCGCCGCCGACCACAATTATTATTTATTCGTTATTCGTTATTCTTTATTATTTACTTCTCCACATTCCAAATTCAATAACAGAAAGGAAGGCTGCATATATGAAAGAACTGAAGAAAGAGATAGCCTCAACCACTTATCCCGGCAGAGGGATAATAATCGGCAAAAGCGACGACGGCAAAAAGGCCGTTATCGGCTACTTCATAATGGGCAGAAGCGAAAACAGCCGCAACCGCGTTTTCGTAAAGGAGGGCAAGGACCTCAAGACACAGGCGTTCGACCCCTCTAAGTTAGTCGATCCCTCGCTGATAATATACGCCCCCGTTCGTACTCTCGATAACTGCACTATCGTTACCAACGGCGACCAGACCGATACCGCAAGGGACTTTATCCTTGAGGGCAATAGCTTTGAGGAGGCTCTGCGCACACGCACCTTTGAGCCCGACCCGCCCAACTTCACACCGAGGATCTCGGGCATACTCGATTTTGCCGACGGAGATTTCTCATATAAGCTGTCTATACTCAAGAGCAACTGCGGCAGGGAGGAGTCGGCGCTGAGATTCTTCTATGAGTACGCGCAGCCCGTTGCAGGCGAGGGTCACTTCATTCATACCTATAAGTGCGACGGAAACCCGATACCCTCTTTTGAGGGTGAGCCCGACCTCGTGAATATCGAGGGGGATATAGACACCTTCACAAACAACGTTTGGAACGCCCTCAATGCCGACAATAAGGTATCTCTTTATACGAGATTTACCGACCTTGCCACGGGCGAATTCGAGGACAGGATAATAAACAAGAACAACTGATAAAGGAGAATGAATATGAACGAGCTTGAACTCAAATACGGCTGCAACCCCAATCAGAAGCCCTCAAAAATATTTATGGAGGACGGCTCTGAGCTGCCCGTTACCGTTCTCAACGGCAGACCCGGCTATATCAACTTCCTTGACGCCTTCAACAGCTGGCAGCTCGTCAACGAGCTCAAGGCGGCAACGGGACTTCCCGCCGCGGCTTCCTTCAAGCACGTCAGCCCCGCAGGCGCGGCAGTTGCGGCACCCCTTTCAGATACTCTCAGGAAGATATACTTTGTAGACGATCTGGAGCTTTCACCCATAGCCACGGCATACGCAAGGGCAAGGGGAGCCGACAGAATGTCCTCTTACGGCGATTGGGCGGCGCTCTCAGACGTATGCGACAAGCAGACCGCGCTTCTGCTGCAGAGAGAGGTATCCGACGGCATAATCGCACCCGGCTATACCGATGAGGCTCTTGAGATACTCAAGACCAAGAGAAAGGGAACGTATAACGTAGTTCAGATAGATACATCTTATGTTCCTGCGGCTATAGAGCATAAGCAGGTATACGGCATAACCTTTGAGCAGGGCAGGAACGACCTTAAGATAGACGAGGATATGCTCAAAAATATAGTTACCGATAACAAGAGTTTTACCGACGAGGCAAAGAGAGATCTTATCATCGCCCTTATCACGCTGAAGTATACGCAGTCGAACTCCGTATGCTATGCAAAGGACGGTCAGGCTATAGGCGTAGGCGCAGGTCAGCAGTCAAGGATACACTGCACCCGTCTTGCAGGAAACAAGGCTGATATATGGTATCTCCGTCAGTGTCCGAAGGTACTTGCGCTGCCCTTCCGTGACGATATACGCAGACCCGACCGCGACAATACTATCGACGTCTATATCTCCGACGACTATGACGACGTTCTGCGTGACGGGACATGGGAGCTCTTCTTTACAGAGAAGCCCGAGCCCCTTACAAAGCAGGAGAAGAAGGATTGGCTCGCTACCTTCAGCGGAGTTTCACTCGGCTCTGATGCGTTCTTCCCGTTTGGCGACAACATCGAGAGGGCAAAGCGCAGCGGCGTTGAGTTCATAGCTCAGCCCGGCGGCTCTATCCGTGACGACAATGTTATAGAGACCTGCAACAAGTACGGCATGACAATGGCGTTCACAGGCATTCGTCTTTTCCACCATTGATAACTTCCCGACAGAACAGCTTAAGGAGGCAGAAGCCCATGAGAATACTTGTAATAGGCAGCGGCGGCAGAGAGCATACCATAATCCGCAAGCTCAAGGAAAGCCCGAAGGTAGACAAGATCTACGCAGCCCCGGGCAACGGCGGCATCTCAAAGGACGCCGAGTGCATAGACATAGGCGCGATGGATAAGGCGGGCATAGTAGCCTTTGCCAAGGAGAACGCAGTTGACCTCGTTTTCGTAGCGCC
Organism: uncultured Ruminococcus sp.; assembly: GCA_902762335.1. Classification (GTDB taxonomy): domain Bacteria; phylum Bacillota; class Clostridia; order Oscillospirales; family Acutalibacteraceae; genus UBA1213. The sequence continues at coordinate 2,559 of CACWNZ010000250.1, forward strand.
CGATGATCCCCTTGCGGCAGGCATGGTAGATACTCTCCTTGCCAACGGTATACGCGCCTTCGGTCCGAGAGCCGAGGCGGCTGTTATCGAGAGCAGCAAGGTCTTTTCTAAGAATCTTATGAAGAAGTACGGCATTCCCACGGCGGATTACGAGGTCTTTGACGACCCCGCAAAGGCTATGGAGTACATAACCGAAAAAAA
>CACWNZ010000251.1 GCA_902762335.1 uncultured Ruminococcus sp.
CTGCTTTTCACTTACGGTCAGTTCTGCCGCAGGTACGGCAGGAACGGCTGCTGCCGTTTCGTTCTTCACGCTGACCTTGAAAAGCTCTCCCTTTTCGTTTCTAAGCTCAATGCTCGTAGCCTTTGACGAATCAAACGCCCTGAGCAGCTCTTTTATTTCATCTACACTGAACATCAGGCTTACCTCCGATCATATTTTACGGAATGCTATGCATGCGTTGTGTCCGCCGAAGCCGAAGGTCGTGGAGAGCGCAAGCGTGACGTCTGCCTTGACCGCTTTGTTGGGAGTGTAGTCAAGATCGCACTCCGGGTCGGGCTCCTTATAGCCTATAGTCGGCGGAATTATACCCGTACCGAGAGCAAGCAGGGCAGCCATAGCCTCAACTGCGCCCGTTGCTCCGAGCATGTGTCCCGTCATGGACTTCGTTGAGCTGATGTGCGCCTTATATGCCTCGTCGCCGAGAGCCGCCTTGAACGCCTTTGTCTCGGTGCTGTCGTTCATGGGGGTACTCGTACCGTGAGCGTTTATATATATCGGCTCGCCCGTCTTATAATCAGCCTCTTCAAGTGCAAGCTTCACGCAGCGTCCCGAGCCTGCCGCATCGGGGTCGGGTGCGGTAACGTGGTGAGCGTCGCAGGTATTGCCGTAGCCGCATATCTCGCCGTATATCTTAGCGCCCCTTGCAACGGCGTGCTCGTATTCCTCGAGAACGAGCATTCCTGCGCCCTCGCCCAAAACGAAGCCGTTTCTGCGCTTGTCAAAGGGTATGGATGCGTTCTCCGGATCTTCGCTCATAGTGAGCGCCTTACAGCTTGTAAAGCCCCTTATGGCAAGGGGGTGCAGAGCCGCCTCGGCACCGCCGGCTATTATCGCATCGGCATAGCCGAACTTTATAGCGCGGAACGCCTCGCCGATAGCGTGGGTCGATGTCGAGCATGCTGTTACTACAGGCAGGCAGGGACCCATTGCCTTGTGCTTTATTGCGATATTTCCCGCAGCTATATTGCTTATCATCATAGGAATGAAGAACGGCGATATATTCTTGTCGTTAAACATATTTTTGCTCTGCTCATAGAATGTTTCCATGCCGCCAACGCCCGAGCCCGCATAAACGCCGAAGCGCTCCGGGTCGATCCTGCCCTTTATGCCGCTGTCCTCGACCGCCTGATCGGCTGCCGCCATAGCATACTGTGTGAACAGATCTATTCTGCGGCACTCTCTTTTATCTATATACACCGTCGGGTCAAAGTCCTTTACCTCAGCGACCACCTTTGCCTTTGTAAGGCTCGGGTCGTATCTTGTGACCAGACCTATGCCGCTTTTGCCGTTTATCATGGAATCCCACATGGTCTTTACGTCATTTCCGACAGGGGTTATCGCTCCCATGCCCGTAACTACAACTCTTTTCATCTTCTTTTATCATCCTTCCGTTTTTAAGGGTGCGTTATTATATCAGATAGCAAGTCCGCCGTCTACTTTTATTACCTCACCGGTGATATAGGATGCCTCGTCGCTTGCAAGAAAGGCAGCTAAGTTTGCTATATCCTCCACCTGACCCGCGCGCTTCATCGGTATTGCCGCAAGGGCGGCCTCTCTTGCCTTTTCGGGCATACCGTCTGTCATGTCTGTCTTTATAAAGCCGGGAGCAATGGCGTTTGCGGTAACGTTTCTTGAGCCGAGCTCCTTTGCTACGGACTTCGTAAGCGCTATCATGCCCGCCTTTGCGGCTGCATAGTTAGCCTGTCCCGCATTGCCGTTTATTCCTACTATCGAGGAGATATTTATTATTCTTCCTCTGCGCTTCTTCATGAAGTGCTGATAGAGATTTTTCGTCATGTTGAATGCGCCCTTGAGGTTGACGCTTATTACAGCATCAAAGTCGGATTCCTTCATTGAAAGGATAAGTCCGTCTCTTACTATGCCGGCGTTGTTCACGAGGATATGTACCTCGCCGAATTCTGCTATCACCTCGTCTATGACCGTTTTAGATGCCTCAAAATCCGCTACGTTGCAGTTATACGCCTTTGCCTTTACTCCGAGCGCCTCAAGTTCCTTTACGGTCTCCTCCGCCTTTTCATCGTCGTTGAAATGCATAAAGGCGATATTTGCCCCGAGAGATGCGAATTTAAGCGCTATTCCCTTTCCTATTCCTCTTGATGCTCCCGTGATTATCGCTGTTTTTCCTGTAAGCTCAAACATACTGCTTCCCCGATGCTCATTCAAGCGCATCGAGTCCCTCCTTATTCTCAATATTTACGGCATAAACCTCAGCATTTATCTTTTTTATTAGTCCCGTAAGGGTTTTTCCCACGCCGACCTCAATAAACCTGTCCGTGCCCGCCTCTGTCATATTCTCAACGGTCCTCTGCCACCTTACGGGGTGGTCTATCTGATCGGACATCAGCTTTTTCATGTCGCCTTCATACGGCAGCGCCGTGCAGTTGGCATATACGGGCAGCTCAGGCTCTCGAAGCTCCTTATCCTCAAGGTACTCCGCCATGCCCTTTGCGGCCTCCGTCATAAAGGGCGAATGGAACGCGCCGCTGACGGCGAGCTTTACCGCCTTGCCCTTCATTTCCTTTACCCTTGCGCACAGCTCGTCTATCTCGGACATATCGCACGCCACTACTGTCTGCGCGGGGCTGTTGTAGTTTACGGGGTATGCCCTTGTGAACTGCGAGCAAAGCTCCTCGGTCTGCTCGGGGGTTATCTTCATGACAGCAGCCATTGCGCCGGGATTTTCCTTT
>CACWNZ010000252.1 GCA_902762335.1 uncultured Ruminococcus sp.
TTCGATACGGGACTATGGATGCTCCTGCTCGTCGGCTTCGCCGTTCTTGCGGTGGGCATAGCGGGCTTCCCCGTACTCGTCACCGTAGGCGCTGTTATAGCGATAGCCTGCGCAGCGGGTCTTGTGCTTACGCAGGGCAGGGCAAAAAAGGGCATCTTCGGCAAGCTCATAGGCGGTGTGGCTTCTCTGTATGACGTTACAAGCTACATCAGCGACCTTTTAAGCTATTCAAGACTTCTTGCACTCGGACTTACCACAGGAGTAATGGCTCAGGTGTTCAATATGCTCTCCAATCTTTTCGGAACGAGCGTTATCGGCATTATCTTCATGATAGTCATTTTCCTTGCAGGTCATGCTATTACGATAGGTCTTAACGCGCTGGGCTCCTACGTTCATACGATGAGACTGCAGTACGTCGAGATGTTCAGTAAATTCTATGAGGGCGGCGGCAAGCCCTTCGAGCCGTTCTCTACCAAGAGCAGATATTTCAAGACAAAGGGCAGTAATGAATGATCAGGACAGATCACTTAAATAACGGAGGTAAATAAAATGGACGGAATTATGGGTATGTTTTTAGCGATTCTTGCGGCAGCTATAGCAACGGTCTTTGCGGGCATAGGCTCTGCAAAGGGCGTAGGCAGCGCCGCTCAGACGGCAATGGGCGTTCTCTCTGAGGACTCCTCAAAGTTCGGCAAGATGCTCGTTCTCACGCTTCTTCCCGGTACGCAGGGTCTTTACGGCTTCATCGTAGGCTTCCTCGTACTCATCAACTGCGGCGTTCTCGGCGGCGATCTCCCCACGCTCGGTCAGGGCTTCGCCTTCCTTGCGGCTTCAATAGCTATCGGCATCGGCGGCATGATCTCGGGCTTTGCGCAGGGCAAGGCTGCCGTTTCGGGCATAACCATGACAGCCAAGGACGAAAAGAACTTCTCCAAGGCAATGGTATCCATCACCCTCGTTGAGATCTATGCGCTTCTTGCCTTTATCGTTTCGCTTCTTGTAGTTATCTCTGTTCCCGGTCTCAAGATCTGATCTTCAGGACTGCGTAGAACGATCCGGTAATACAACAATAAGCGTATGTAAAGGTGGGTAGGTGTATGAGCAGCGGAGAAAAAATACTGTCCGTCATAAGAGCGGACAGCGAAAGCACTATCAGAGAGATCAGAGCCGAGGCTGAGGCAAAGGGCGCAAGGATAGTAGAAAACGGCAAGGACAAGGCGGCTGAGATCAGAGGCAGCGCCGAAAGAAAAAAGGCGGAGCAGACCGATAAGCTCATGAAGGCATCAAAAAGCAGGGCTGAGCTTGAAAAACGGAATATGCTCCTCAAAGCAAAGCGAGCTGAAATAGACAAGGCGGTTGAAGCCGTGCTTGCATATATGAGCGGACTTGCCGATAAGGAATACTTTGAGCTCATATATAAGTTGGCTGCCACCCTCGGCAAAAAAGAGGGCATCGTGTATCTTTGCGAAAGAGACCTGAAAAGAGCGCCGAAGGATCTTGAAGCAAGGCTCCGGAAGAGCGGCATCGGGGCAAAGCTCGGCGGCGCTCCCGATAACAGCATAAAAACAGGCTTTATACTCAAAAACGGCGACATCGAGGACAACATGAGCTTTGAAGCGGTGATCGCCGAAAGAAGAGAAGCTATAGAGGATCTCATAAACCGTGAGCTTTTCAAGGGTTAAGGAGGATCGATATGGCATTATCATACGAATTTTCCATCGGCTCGGTAAGGGCAAAGGAGAATACCATGTTCTCCGAGCCCGACGTTGAGCAGATGCTCTCGCTCAAGGGCGAAAACGAGCTTGTAAGATTCCTCAAGGACAAGGGCTACGGCGAGGGCGATACCGTTGACGAGATAATAGAGAGCAATACCGAAAAAATGTGGAGGTATATCAGGAGCATAGCCCCCGATATTGATCTGTTCTCGCCGTTCTTTATAAGGAACGATATACACAATCTCAAGACCGTGCTCAAGGGCGTCATGTCCGACAGGGACTATGAGGAGCTTCTCATAGAGCCCTGCACGATAAAAAAAGAGGACATGATAAAGGCTGTTGAGAACAGGCGCTTCGACGGTTTCCCTAAGTGGCTTGTGCGTCCTGCAAACAGGGCGTATCAGATACTTGCCGAGACCAAGGACGCAAGGCTCAGCGATGCCTATATCGACAGGGGCGTGCTCGACAGGCTCATTGAGGAGGGCAGAACGACCCGTTCGGCGTTCCTTAAGGAATATATAAACACCTTCGTTTTCTACGTCAACGTAAAAACGGCTCTCAGAGGGGCAAAGGCGGGGGCAAGCAGATATTTCCTCGAAAAAGCCCTCTGCGAGTGTCCGGACTTTGACAAGGCGGAGGTCGTAAAGCTTGCCCTTCAGGGCGGCGAGGCGCTTATAAAATATCTCGAAAAGCAGAGCGCATACGAATGTGACAAGGCTATGGCAGCCTTTGCGGGATCGTCGTCGCTGTTTGAAAAATTCGTCGACGATAAGCTCCTGAGCGTTGCCAAAAGGCTGTGCAGACACTCAAGCGAAGGACCCGAGCCTCTGCTCGGCTATTATATAGGCTGCGAGTACGAGAGAAAGATGATCTATATCATAGCGGGCGGCTTAAAGACCAACACACCGCCCGAAAAAATAAGAGAAAGGCTGCGTGGGATATATGGCTAAGAGTATTGCCGTAATAGGCGACAGCGAGAGCATAAAGGGCTTCGGTGCCGTGGGCATGGATACGTTTATAT
>CACWNZ010000253.1 GCA_902762335.1 uncultured Ruminococcus sp.
TGAACCGTCCCTACTGTTGTTATAACAAAAAAGCTACGCTTTTGGCAGCCTTAACCCACCGGCTAAAGCCAACGGGATTGCGGCTGCCATTTTTTCAAAAAGCCTGTCTTTGCGACATACTTCAAGTCACGATATAGATAATATCACAGTTCGTGAGTCAAGTCAAGAGTTTTTTTGAAAAATTTGATTTAGCCTCGAGCGCTCTCCCGATTTCTGCATTATTCTCTTGTATACTCGCTGATACTCGCGTGCGATTTTTATTTTTTTACAGCGGGCAGCCGTCACGAGCAGTATGCAGACACAAAAAAGCACGGCAGTCTGTCAGAGTCGCCGTGCCTGATATATTTGGTTTAACCGCCGGACTGTCGCTCAGCCCTTTCTGCGCAGGTCAAGCGCAAAGGATATGCCGCAGCATATAAGGAAGCCGCCCGCATCTGCCGCTACTATAGTGGGGCCTACGGGTGTACCCGCAAGAATAGAAGCTATCATTCCTATTACGGCGCACACGACCGAGATGACCACCGAAAATACCGTTACCGCGCGGAAACTCCTGAACAGTCTCATCGCAGAGAGCGCAGGGAAAATTATTAGAGCCGAGATCATAAGAGAGCCGACAAGCTTCATTGCCATTACAATTACCACCGCTATAACTACCGCAAGCAGGGTATTGTAGCTGCCCGTTCTTGTGCCGGTAGCGCGGGCAAAGCTCTCGTCAAAGGTGACCGCGAAGATCTTGTTATAGAACAGCATGAACACGCACACGACTATGAACGAGATGACGGCGCAGACTATGACGTCGCTGAGCTCAAGCGTGAGCATTGAGGTAGAGCCGAACAGGGTAGAGCATACGTCGCCCGATATGTTGGACGAGGTTGAAAAAATATTCATAAGCAGATAGCCTAAGGCAAGCGCACCTACGGATATCATAGCTATTGCGGCGTCGCCCTTTATCCTGCTGTTCTGACCCGTTCTGAGCAGCAGCACGGCGCTTATTATCGTTACGGGCATTACTATCATCATCTGATCGGTAAGCCCCACTACGCTGCCTACAGCCATTGCGCCGAAGGCAACGTGAGAAAGACCGTCGCCGATGAACGAAAACCTCTTTAGCACGAGGGTCACGCCAAGCAGTGACGAACACAGAGCTATGAGTATGCCGACTATAACGGCGTATCTTACAAAGGGAAACTGAAGATAATCCCACAGCTTGTCAAGCATCGTCCTCAGCCCCCTCTCTTGCGATAAACAGCCTGCCCGTTTCGCTTTTGGTGTAGTCCTCGCGGGTACCGAAGAATATTCTCTTGCCGATATGCAGAACGTGGCTCGCATAGCACACGGCTGAAGAAATATCGTGGGAGATCATTATTATCGTTATACCCTCCTTGTTGAGGCTCTGTATAAGCTCGTACATCTCAGCAGTCACTACCGGGTCGAGTCCCGATACCGGCTCGTCAAGCAGGAGTATCTTTCTCGTAGCGCACAAAGCTCTTGCAAGCAGAACTCTCTGCTGCTGCCCGCCCGAGAGATCCCTGTAGCAGCGCTTTGCGAACTGCTTTATGCCCATGCGCTCCATGCTGTTCTCCGCAAGCTGCTTTTCGGCGCGGCTGTAGAAGGGACGAAGCCCGCACCTTGCCTGACAGCCCGAAAGGACTATCTCTCTTACCGAGGCGGGAAAATCCTTCTGTACTATAGTCTGCTGAGGCAGATAGCCTATCTCGTTCTTTTTCAGCCCGCCGCCGAGGCTTATCGTACCCGAGATCGGCTTTTGCAGACCGAGCAGCGTTTTCATAAGTGTGGACTTCCCTGAGCCGTTTTCGCCGACTATGCAGAGATAATCCCCCTCGTTCACGGTAAAGCTCAGTCCCTCTAAGATCGTTCTGTTCTCGTATCCCAGAGCGAGCTCCTTGACCTCTATCATTGCCATATCCTTTTGCCTGTCCTCTCCCTGTTTCCTGTTCCTTTACAGTGCCTTTTTAAGCTCCTCAAGATTCCTCTGCATTATCGAGAGATAGGACACTCCCTCTTCAATATCCTTTAAGGATACCGACTGCATCGAATCGAGTGTGATTATCTGCTGATTCTTCGACTTTGTATTGTCCCTTATCGTCTCAGCCACCTTGCCGACGGGATTCTCGGTCTGTATTATCGCCTTTGCGCCTATCTCGTCAGCCTTGTCTGCAAGAAATACTATCGTCTCAAAGCTTGCCTCAGTCTCCGCCGAGCAGCCCGGGAACGCTGCATAATACTCTATGCCGAATTCATCGGTAAGGTATCTGAAGGGGAACCTGTCGCCTACTATTATGGTTTTCTTGTCCGAAGCATCAACGGCAGCCTTGTATTCGCCGCGCAGCTTTTCAAGCCTTTCCTTGAATACATCGCATCTTCCCCGACAATCCTTCTCGTCCTCACCGAGCTTTATAAGCCCGTCGGTTATCTTATCACAGAAAAGCTCCGTATTTTCAAGCGACATCCAAACGTGCTCATCGTATTCCTTTTCATCGCCGTCCTCATGCTCAGCCTGCATACCGCTGACTGTCTCCTCTTCCTTCGCTTTGTCGCCGAGTATATCCATAAGGCTGATAACTATCATATCCTTGTTTGTCGCCTGCGCAAGAGCATCCTTTACCCAGGCATCCGACTCGCCGCCTACGTATATGAACATATCGCAGGAGGAGATAGTCATTATATCATCTACGCTCGGCTGATAGCTGTGCATATCCAC
>CACWNZ010000254.1 GCA_902762335.1 uncultured Ruminococcus sp.
AGTCCGTTACAGGACAGAGAAAAGCCGGGAGATCGGGCGCGACAGAGAATTTTATGGGCGGAATCTCATATAAATACGACCCGATAGAAACTCTTAAAATGGTGACGGCATCATCTATATTCGGAGAGCCGCAGTATTACCGTGACGGAGAATTCGCGCCTGCGGGACTTCGCGATGAGCTTTATGAGCCCGACGAGCTGTTTGAGCCGTACAGCATTCTTTCCGATGAATACAAGGGTCTCAATACATCGGAGATAATGGAAAGAATAATAGACAAGGCTCTCGATCATGATTTCAAAGCGGTGCTTGAATGGGCGGTCACGCTGAGAAAGGACTATCTCATGCGCCTTAACCCGCAGGTCATCATGGTAAGGGCGGCGATCCACCCAAAGCGTGTTGCCTTCAACGAAAAGGAAAAGGGCTTCTTCTCAAAAATTCAAAAGGAGATAATGCAGAGGGCTGACGAGCCTGCCTCTCAGCTTGCGTATTATCTGTATAAAAACGGCAGCAAAAAGAATGTTCCCAATCTGCTCAAAAGAAGCTGGGCTTCAAGACTTGAGAAAGCCTCGCTCTACGAGCTGTATAAATATAAAAACAGCGGCGTTGGAATGATAGATACGATAAGGATCTGCCATGCCAATTCTCCGCTTATAGATGAGCTTATGCGCACGGGTACTCTTAAGGTAGAGGACGACAACAGCACCTGGGAGGCAAAAAGAGCCGCAAAGACACCTTGGAAGGAGATACTTTCCACCGTTAAAACGGGACACATGGCTCTTCTGCGCAATCTCAGGGGAATATTCAGAGAGATCGACGACGAGCAGCTCTGCAAAGATGTTCTTGCGCAGCTCAGGGACGGCGTAAGGGGCGGCAGACAGTTCCCGTTCAGATATTTCACGGCGTATAAGATAATATCCAAATGCGAGGATATACACCATAAGGCGTGGATACTTGATGCTCTTGAGGAATGCATAGATACAGCCTGCGACAATATGCCCAAGCTCAGGGGCAAGACCATGTGTCTTTCGGATAATTCGGGCAGCGCGTGGGGCAGCTTCGATTCGGAGTTCGGCACGGTCACCGTCGCCGAGATAGACAATCTCAGCTCGGTAATAACGGCGCGCAATTCCGAAGAGGGCTACGTCGGCAAATTCGGCGACAAGCTTATAGTAAAGCCCGTGATAAAGCGCAACGGCATTCTTTCGCAGTGCGATGAGATAACGAAAACCAAGTACAACGACGTAGGCGCGTCTACCGAAAACGGTATCTGGCTGTTCTTCCGCGACGCCATAGATAAAAAGGAGCATTGGGACAATATCTTTATCTATTCCGATCAGCAGGCGGGTCACGGCGGACTTTACGGAACGGACAAGGGCAAGGAGGAATACACAGCCCGCGGATTTGCCGTATACTCGTTCAGGTACGTTGACGCAGCAAAGCTGATAAACGAATACCGCGCAAAGGTCAACCCGAAGGTAAACGTGTTCAGCGTGCAGACGGCGGGCTATGATAACGCCGTTATTCCCGAATACGGCTACAGGACAAACCTTCTGTACGGCTGGACGGGCAAGGAGCTTTCCTTTGCGGATACCATGATAAAATTCTGGGACGAGAAGGATAACAGAGAAAAAGGCGGTCAATAAGCAAAAAAACCGCACCTGTCACGGGCGGTAAAAAGGAAGTAGATACTATGAAGTATAAAACGTCAAGGATACTTGTATTACTTGCGGCTGCTGCTGTTGCGCTTTCCGCCGCAGGCTGCAGCGGAAATAAAAAGGAAAGCTCTCCCGCCGAGGAGCCGTCCGAACAGAGCGCGGCGGTCTCTCAGACCGTTTCTACGGCTGAAGGCTCCGACACCACGGAGCAGACGAGCAAAAGCCCTACCGACGATCTGACGGGCTATTGGAGCACCGAAAATGAAAACGGCTATATCAACGTAAGGATAATGGATAACGGCGATGCCGTGATAATGTCCGATATGCTTGAGCACGCCGTTTTGGGAAAGTGGAGTCTTTCGGGCAAGGCTCTCACACTCACGTTCAGCGGCGAAAAATACGAATACGAATTGAAGGACGGCAGCTTTGTCTCCAAGGACGGCAAGGAGACGCTCAAGCGAGGGGCAATATCACCGTCGGCGCGCTCGGGAGAAGCGAGCGGAGAGACCTCTTTCCCCGAGGAGAAGGACATGGAGGGAACATGGAGTTCAAGCTATAACGGCGAAACGGTAGATCTCAGGCTCTCAAAGGGCGGCTCGGCTATGATAACCAACAGCAGCCACACGGGCGAGACCTACGGAAAATGGGTATTTCTTGAGGACAGGCTCACTCTGTTCGTAAACGACGTCGTCAGCGAGTTCAGGCTTGAGGACGGCAGTCTCACAAACGTGAGCGATCCTCAGAACGTCTTTACAAGGGGCTCCGCCGCGCAGACGTCCGAGGAGAGCAGGGTAGGCTACACCGAAGGCGACATCTACGGGCAATGGGCATGGGCAGACGGCAGCGGCATGGTCGTGTTTATGACCTTTACCGATGACGGCATGGTGCAGATAACAGGTACGGACATTGAAGGAACGATAGTAGGTCTGTGGCAGTTTGAAGCGGCTAAGGTCACTATAGATATAAAGGGCGAGCCTAAGGTATATAACTATAACGGCGCCTTTCTTATAGCGGACGGAAATGAAGACGAGCTGTTCTATAAGA
>CACWNZ010000255.1 GCA_902762335.1 uncultured Ruminococcus sp.
TCTCGGCAGACGCTTCTGACGAAACGGGGGAAAGCACGGCAACGCTTTCCTCATGGGATCCCTGCACGGCAACGCTGTCCTCATGGGATTCCTGTACGGCAGCGCTTTCCTCATGGGATTCCTGCACGGTAACGCTGTCCTCATGGGATTCCTGTACGGCAACGCTGTCCTCATGGGATTCCTGTACGGCAACGCTGTCCTGCGCCGATGAAGTCTCACTATTACAAGAAATATTCTGCCCGGAAACGGGGGAAGATGGTGGATCATCGGCGGGGGAGCCGTCACTGCCGACGCCGGTATAGGTCAGAGAAGCCCTGCTCTCTGTAACGGGTACAGAACGGGCAAGGCTTTCGTTCTCTTGTGAGGTATTCTTTTTTATGTTATCGTCTGTGAGGAAAAACGCCATAGCAAGTACGGTGGCTGCCGCCGCCGCTAAAGCAAGGGTCTTTCCGAATTTATTAAAGAAAGCCGTCATAGCTTTCACCTGATCTGAAATAAATTTTTGGGTATCCGATCTATCCGACCATGGAACGACCCGAAAACGATCGATTCCGCTTTTTGCTTTACAGATCTCACATTCTTCAAATGCTTGCTATACAGGCGGTGCAGCGCACCGCCCGACGCAAATATTATTGATCATTTATATTTTCTCTTTCTTTCTGAGGGAGACTGCAAGCACCGCCGAAGAAAGCGCCGCGATCACAAAAGCTACGGCAGCAAACGAGCTGTCGCCCGTGTTCACGTTGTCATTGGGAACGGGCAGGGGAGTGCTTTCGGGCTTGCTTTCGGTTGAGGGTCATATCAAAAAACGAGGTCATGCCGTTCTTTGCGTTTTCATATCTCCACATGGCGATAACGCCCTGATAGCCCTGATCTGTAGCTAAGCCGTTAGCCTCGCCCCGGGGGGTGTGGCAGAACATTTTCTGACCGTCGATATAGAATATCCTCAGCGCAGTAAAGGGGGAGTTAGTGCTGTTTACAAAGAGGTCGTCCGCGTCGGCGTCTATGCCGAGAGCGCAGAGAGCCGTTACCACCTGTGCGCAGCTCTCGCAGTCCGCGCTGCCGTAGGATACGAACATACCGTTGCTGTCCTGATTTTCTTTAAGGAAGGCGAGAGCCTTTTCTATAGCATTTCCGACAGCCTCGTCCTTATTGCGATAGGGCGCGAGCGCCTGCAGTACCATAGCTGTCATATCGGCGTCAGAGCCGCTTTTGTTCTCCGTCCAGGTGTCTATAGTCCAGCCGCCGTCCTGCTGCTGTTCGTCAAGAATAGCCTTGATGAGAGCCTCTCTTGTGGTCTGAGTAACGCCCTCAGCCGCCGCAGGAACATCATAGGCGTGACTGTCGAGAGCCAAAAGCGCGTATACGGGACCGTTAAGACCCTGCTGCTTTACATAGTCGAGATCGGCAAGGGGACTTAAGAGGTCGTAGCCGTAAAAGCTGCGGGGGTCAACGCCTATAGAGGTGAGCGTCATTACGACGAGGGAATTCGTGGTCGAGCGCGTATCGCTTAATTTAGCCGAGCCCTTTTCGTCAAGAGCGGCTTTCAGTGAAGCCTTATAGGCTTCCGCCTTATCGTTAGCGAGGGCAGACATTCTTGCAAGGCTGAGGATCGTCCATTCGCCGGCGCCCTCTATTACGGGTACGTTTTCACTGATGTAGCTGAGGTAGCTGCCGAGGAGCTGCTCGGTATTAAGCTGATTATTCACGTCATAGTGATCTCCCACGGGAGCGGGACCGGGAGCGGAGAGAGCCTCTTCCGCCTTGAGCAGACTGTCGTAATTTGAGATCTGAGCCGCCTGCTCGGGAGTAAGAGAGTCATATCTTGCCCTTGCTGCTCTTACAAGCTCGGGGAAGGCGGGGGAATACGACTCCGCCATAGCGATGAGATACTGAAGTCCGTTATCGTTATTGATAATGTTATTACCCTTGTAGGACACAAGGAAGGTATAAATACTCGGCTTGGCATTCTCGTTGGGATAAGCGCTCCATGACGGGTCGCCGCAGATTATCATTATAATATTGCCGAATTCTACCCCTATATTATCGGACTGCCTGTATTCCGTATCAGAGTGATAGATCTTTGCGCGGTAGGCTATGTTTGTCTGTTTAAAGCTGATGCGGATACTGTCGGTACCCTTCGGCAGCTCAAGAACGTAATCGTACTTATCCGGAGAGAAGGCCCCGGTAAGCGTTCCCTTTGAGAAGCTCACATTCTCAAGTGAGGTATCGGTCCCGCTGTAGTCATAGCCTATATCACTGCCGTACGAGGTGCTGTAAACGAGAGCTATCTCGTCGCCCTCTCTCAGCTTGCCCGATTCTACCGAATAGGCGTCTGCGCCCTCGTCAGTCATCCAGCCGTTCAGCGTGAGAAGGTAACAGCCCATAGCGCCGCCGTCCTCGGCTGAAAGCCCGTTTATCTCGGTGATAAAGCCGTAGTCTATGCCCGTCTGTGTAAAGCCGTGCTTTTCTATGACGTTCTTCAATACCGTAAGTATCGTCGAATTGTCATCTATGACTGCCGATTCATCGCAGAGCACGCCGTCCCACGCTGCGCCGTCCTCTTCGGAGAAGGTATCGTTCTTTATTATCACCCTTACCACAGGCGATTCGTCGTCCGGTATATCAGGATCCGGATCGGGGAAAGGAATTGGAACAGGATCGGGAGTTCGCTCGGACGGCTTCGAAGGCTCGTCATCTCCCCTGATACGGGAGAGAGCGCCTATGTTTGCATTTGCCGCAAAAACGGGTACGGCTGAAACTGCTGCCGCCCCGCAGATGCTCAGGGCAAGTACGGCGGCTATAAGCTTTTTCTTCATGTCTTAACATCTCCTAAAAAATTAATAGACATTGATAGTATAACTCATTTAACCGCCGTTATATTTATTCAGGAGAATTATAACTATATATTTTTCACGTTTTGTAGTGTCGGCGATGATCAATGTGGTCGCGGGCATGAAACACCGACCCTAAAGAAAGCCGCGCCGCGAACACGGCACCGGCGGCTCGCCGGTACAAATTATTTTTAAGCAGGCAGGCTCTCACAGAGCCGCCTGAAGTATGAGCATAGCTGTTACACCGGGCAGCCCTAAAAAGCCCGAAACGCACAGTGAGAGCCTGCTCACGGGTATGGCTATGCCCGTGAATACAGAGGCAAGCTCGACGGCGCAGAGAGCCGCAAAGCCCGCCCCTATGCTGAGCAGGGCTTTTCTTATGCTTTTTTTGCCGCCCGACAGCTTTGCAAGAATGAGCGTTGCTGCCAGCGCCCCGCAGACCACTGCGATAAATACCCCGTCACTCAAGATGATCCCCCGCTTTCCTGCTTAACTATATGCCGCAGAGCCCCGCCGCATTACAGAGATGCGGCTTTTTGTATTTTTTTCATAAAAAAATCAGAATTTACGTATTTTCTTATTGATGATACTGTGATATAATATATTACAATATGATCAGAACAGCAAAGGAGTTGACCGCAATGGTGCT
>CACWNZ010000256.1 GCA_902762335.1 uncultured Ruminococcus sp.
TCGCCTGTGAATGCGCCGCTCTTCTCAAAATGTACGTTCTCTGCGCCTACCTTGATGTTGGTGCCCTTTGTGAGCTCAACTGCCGTCTCAAGGTTTGTAAAGGGTACGCAGATAACAACGCCGCAGGTAGCCTTTGCAGCTATCGGGATAAGCTCCTCGATAAGAGCCTTTGCCTCGGGGCGGGTCTTGTTCATCTTCCAGTTGCCTGCGATAATAGCCTGTCTGAGTTCCTTGTTCATGTCGATTATCTCCTTTATGATTATATGTTGTTCCCGAAAAAAAGGGGTGAAGCTCTGCCCCACCCCTTCATTCCTGCGAATCGGTTTTTAAGAATAGAGCATGAATAATTATTCACTATTCATTATTCACTATTCATTATTCATTATTTCTCGTTGAGGCAGGCGATACCGGGAAGTACCTTGCCCTCGAGGAATTCGAGAGATGCGCCGCCGCCTGTGGAGATATGTGTCATTCTGTCAGCATAGCCGAGCTTCTCAACAGCCGCAGCAGAGTCGCCGCCGCCGATTATGGAGATAGCGCCGCTCTCTGCAACAGCCTTTGCTACAGAGATAGTGCCTGCTGCGAAGTTCTCCCACTCGGAAACGCCCATAGGACCGTTCCATACAACAGTGCCTGCTCCCTTAAGAGCGTTAGCAAACTTTTCTCTTGTCTTGGGACCTATATCAAGACCCATCCAATCGTCCTCGATCTTGTCGGAGTCAACGATCTTGAAGGCTGCATCCTCTTTATACTCCTGAGCAACGACTGTATCCTCGGGGATAAGGAAGGTAACGCCCTTCTCCTTAGCCTTTGCCATGATGTCCTTAGCAAGCTCTACCTTATCGAGCTCGCAGATAGATGTACCCGTTGAATAGCCGAGAGCCTTCATAAAGGTATAAGCCATGCCGCCGCCGATGATAAGGGTATCTACCTTGTCAAGAAGGTTTGTGATGACGCCGATCTTGTCGGATACCTTAGCGCCGCCGAGAATAGCAACGAAGGGTCTCTTGGGCTCGGTAAGAGCGCCGCCCATTACGGAGATCTCCTTCTGGATGAGATAGCCGCATACTGCGGGGAGATAATCAGCAACGCCTGCTGTTGAAGCATGAGCTCTGTGAGCCGTGCCGAATGCATCGTTTACGTAGATCTCAGCAAGAGATGCGAGCTGCTTTGAGAACTCGGGATCGTTCTTTTCTTCTTCCTTATGGAAACGAACGTTCTCGATAAGCTCTACCTCGCCGTCCTGAAGAGAAGCAGCGATAGCCTTTGCGCTCTCGCCTACTACATCGGCAGCCATCTTTACCTCAAAGCCGAGAGCCTTTGAGAGATAAGCAGCTACGGGAGCAAGAGAATACTTCATGTTGAACTCGCCCTTGGGACGGCCGAGATGTGAGCAAAGAATGACCTTTGCCTTGTGGTCTACGAGATATTTAATGGTCTTTAATGCCTCATCGATACGCTTGGGGTCGGAGATGTTGCCCTCACCGTCGAAGGGAACGTTGAAATCGCAGCGTACAAGCACCTTCTTGCCTGCTACGTCAATGTCCTCGACTGTCTTTTTGTTAAGATAGTTCATGTCAAAAACTTCCTTTCAAAGTTATTCCGGCTGTTCTGCCGCAGCCGCGTTGTGCTATACGGCACAGTACCGTCACCTAATATTTTATAACATTTTCTTCGCTTTTTCAATAGCAACGGAAAAGAAATGCAATTTTTTTGTAAAAATCAGCCCGTAAACTCGGGATACTTCTTTACAGCCTCCTGCATAGGACCGTCGAACTCCACCCTGCCGTTCTGAAGATAGATACATCTCCTGCAGAAGTCCTGTATATCCTTGTTGTGACTCACGTACAGCACCGTTACGTTCTTCTTTATAAGCTCGTTTATCTTCGCCTTGCACTTCTGCTTGAAGTTATTGTCGCCTACGCTCAGAGCCTCGTCAATGACAAGTATATCGGGATCCATGTTTATATTTATCGCAAAGCCGAGACGGACTCTCATTCCCGAGGAATAGGTCCTTACGGGCTGGTCAATGTATTCCTTAAGGTCCGCAAAGGCTATAGCCCTCTGCTCTATCTCGTCTATCGCCTTGTCCCTGAGACCGAAAACGTAGCAGCGGAAACGGATGTTCTCCCTGCCCGTCATATCGGGGATAAAGCCCGCCGTAAGCTCGAGCAGAGCCGACACCCTGCCCTTTACGCGGATCTCGCCGCTTGAGGGGAAGGCGACGCCCGTTATCATTTTGAGCAGAGTAGACTTGCCCGCGCCGTTCCTGCCTATTATAGCGACGGACTCGCCCTTTCTTATCTCAAAGCTGACGTCATCGAGAGCCCTGTGCTGCATACGCTTTTTTGAGCTGTAAAACAGCGCCGCAAACTGCTCGCGGCTGTTGCGGTAGAGAGTGTAGATCTTTGAAACGTTTTTGAAGGATATTATGGGACGGTCTTCATCGGTCTTTTCGGCCGTCTCCTTTTTTTCTTCCGTCTCTTTATCTGTTCTTTTGCTTTCACTCATCGGAGCACTTTCCTTTCCGCGCATAGCCTGCGCCGTAAATTTTGCTTCGGCAGTATATTACAGATTAATAATACCGCCTGAAATAATAAAAGTCAACCTGATATGCCCCAAATCATCAGCATTAACAAAAATCCCGCCCTTATAGGCTT
>CACWNZ010000257.1 GCA_902762335.1 uncultured Ruminococcus sp.
TAGCAGCCGCCCTCAAGGTTGAATACGCCGTTGTCGTCCCAGCCGTGCTCGTCATCGCCGATGAGGAGACGCTTCGGGTCGGTGGAAAGCGTAGTCTTGCCGGTACCCGAAAGACCGAAGAAGATAGCGGTGTGCTCGCCGTTCATGTCGGTGTTTGCAGAGCAGTGCATTGAAGCCATGCCCTGAAGGGGAAGGAAGTAGTTCTGCATGGAGAACATACCCTTTTTCATTTCGCCGCCGTACCAGGTGTTGAGAATTACCTGCTCGCGTGAGGAAACGTTGAAGAGAACTGCCGTCTCGGAATTAAGACCCAGCTCCTTGTAGTTTTCTACCTTTGCCTTGGAAGCCGTGTAGACAATGAAGTCAGGCTCAAAGCTCTCCTGCTCCTCTGCTGTGGGCTTTATGAACATATTTTCTACGAAATGAGCCTGCCATGCTACCTCCATGATGAAGCGCACTGCCATGCGGCTGTCCTTGTTAGCTCCGCAGAAGGCGTCTACTACGTAGAGCTTCTTGCCTGAGAGCTCCTCAAGAGCAAGCTTCTTGCAGGCCTCCCATGCCTCCTGAGAAGCGGGGTGGTTGTCGTTGGGATACTCGGGTGTTGTCCACCAAACGGTGTCCTTTGATTTATCGTCCATAACTATGAACTTATCCTTGGGTGAACGTCCGGTATAAACGCCTGTCATAACGTTGACGGCGCCGAGCTCGGTGACCTGTCCCTTATCATAGCCCTCAAGAGAAGGATCTGTCTCATCCTTGAAGAGCTGCTCGTATGAGGGATTGTAAACGATCTCCTTAACGTCGGCTATGCCGTATTTTGTAACATCGATCTGTGCCATAAAAATTACCCCTTTTCTTTTTTAATTCACCTATATAATACACTAATTCAGCCCTGTTTGTCAATATAACGGGATTATTCTTTATTTTTTTCTTTCTCATGTTCCCCTGTCTCTTATCATCTCATATTATTCTTTTTCTTCTCTGAAGCATTATTTCTTTCAGACAGTATATACCCGCAACAGATTTCAGCGCAGCAGTATATAGAAATTGAACATAATAACGATTATGCTCTTTTATTTTTCGGATATATGTGTTATAATTCAGATAAACATATCACTGATGATGAGGTGAGCATTATGGTAATCACTATCGCAAGGCAATACGGCAGCAGGGGCAGGGATATAGGCTTTTCTCTTGCGGAAAGCCTCGGCATAAGCTTCTATGATAAGGAGCTTATTACTCTTGCCGCAAAGGAAAGCGGCATGAGCGAGGATTTCTTTGAGCAATACGACGAAAAGGCCTCAAACAGTCTGCTTTATTCTCTTTCTCTCGGCGCTGCGGCAACGATCACCGGCGAATACGGCACCATGCCCGAAACGCCCATGAACGACAAGCTTTATCTTTTACAGTACGATATAATAAAAAAGGCGGCGGAATCCCCCTGTGTCATAGTGGGAAGGTGCGCCGATCACGTTCTTGCGGACAGAAAGGACTGCGTAAAGCTTTACATATACTGCGACCTTGAAAGAAGGCTGGAGCATATAATGAACAGGTACAAGCTCACAGCCGACAAGGCAAGGGAGAAGATAAAAAAGAACGACAGGGCAAGGTCGAATTATTACAATCATTATGCCTCGGGCAAATGGGGCGAGCCGCAGAACTACGACCTGTGCATAAACAGCGCAAAGCTCGGCGTCTACGGCACCTGCGAGCTTATCATGGATTATCTGCGGCACAGAGGAATGTGCTGATACGGCGGAAGGAGCCTGATATAATGAAAAACTACACCTTTTTAGGAAGATCTGACGGGAGAAGGTTCTGCATTGAGGGAATCGACGTATTCTCGAACAAGTGGCAGTCCCAGGGCGAATGCGACATCGTGCTTGAGCCTGACACGAAAAAGCCCTACAGCTTTTCGATATACAAGATAGAAACGTCCTCAAAGACGATCTCGTTTTTAGCGGGCAAATTCAGGGACGGCTCGTGGGGCTTCTATCAGCCGCCCTCGGACGACGAATAATAAACGCACAACAGGAGGAAAAGGAAAATGCTTGAAGAACTCAGGATAACCGAGCTGCTCGATCTTGAGCACACCATTGCGGCGGATATTTTCTCGGGTCTGACTTACCCGTGGGAGGCTCTGCCGAAAATAAGCGAATTCATCATCGCT
The DNA here is from genome assembly GCA_902762335.1 of uncultured Ruminococcus sp. Taxonomy (GTDB): domain Bacteria; phylum Bacillota; class Clostridia; order Oscillospirales; family Acutalibacteraceae; genus UBA1213. The sequence continues at coordinate 2,171 of CACWNZ010000257.1, forward strand.
CTCGGTGCTGCGCTTTCGTCCGACGAATACGACAGGCGGGGCGAGGATATATGGATAGCGAAAACGGCTAAGGTCGCGCCCACCGCATATCTTCACGGCCCGCTGATAATCTGTGACGGCGCGGAGATAAGGCACTGCGCCTTCATAAGGGGCAGTGCCATAGTCGGCAGAGGATCTGTTATAGGCAACTCTACCGAGCTGAAGAACTGTATCATCTTTGACAGCGCTCAGGTGCCGCACTACAATTATATCGGCGATTCGATACTCGGGTATAAGTCGCATCTCGGAGCGGGGGCTATCACTTCAAATCTCAAGTCGGACAGGAGCCTTGTCACTCTGCCGGCAGAGGGCGGAAGATTTGCAACGGGGCTTAAGAAATTCGGCGCGATAGTCGGAGACAACGTAGAGGTCGGGTGCAACTCGGTGCTCAATCCCTGAACGGCGGTGTGCAGGAATTCTACGGTCTATCCCCTCT
>CACWNZ010000258.1 GCA_902762335.1 uncultured Ruminococcus sp.
AATACGACTATAAAGCATGGGCGCGGGCATGAAGCGACGTCCCAAGAGAAAGCCGCGCCGCGAATCGGGACCGGCGGCTCGCCGGCGCGGATACGGCTTATACAGCATGGGCGCGGGCATGAAGCGACGTCTCAAGAGAAAGCCGCGCCGGGTTGATTTTTTGAGAGGGGTGTGGTATACTTTATCGGAGTTAAGAGAAAAGGGGAAGTGTAAGGATAATGCCTATCAAGATACAGAACGGACTGCCTGCGCTGAAAACGCTTGAGTCCGAGAATATTTTTGTAATGACCAACGACAGAGCAATAACGCAGGATATACGCCCGCTAAAGATAGTGATAGTAAATCTTATGCCCAATAAAATAGAAACGGAGACCCAGCTTTTAAGACTGCTCGGAAATTCTCCGCTGCAGGTAGATATAGAGCTGCTTCAGATGGCGACTCACGTTTCAAAGACCACCTCCGCGGATCACCTGACGAATTTCTATAAGGTATTCGACGATATAAAGGATCAATACTATGACGGAATGATAATAACCGGCGCGCCCGTGGAAAAGCTTGAATATGAACAGGTCGACTATTGGGACGAGCTGTGCGAAATAATGGATTGGTCAACCAAGCACGTCTACAGCACTATGCATATCTGCTGGGGCGCGCAGGCCGCTATATATCATCACCACGGCGTGCAGAAATATACCCTCGACGAAAAGCTCTCGGGCGTGTACGTTCATAGAATAATGAACGTCTTTCACCCGCTGATGAGGGGCTTTGACGATAAGATACTGCTGCCTCACTCAAGATATACGAGCGTTCACCGCTCCGATATAAGAGAGCACCCCGAGCTTGAGATACTTGCCTCGTCAAACCTTGCGGGAGTTGCTATAGTCGCAAACAAAAACGGCAGACAGTTCTACGTTTTCGGTCATGCCGAATACGACAGGAACACCCTTGCCAACGAGTATTTCCGTGACTGCAACAAGGGACTCAAGCCGCAGCTCCCGTATAATTATTTTCCCGGCAACGACCCCCGCGCGCTGCCTGCCCTTACCTGGCGCAGCTATGCGACCATACTCTACTCTAATTGGCTCAACTACTACGTTTATCAGCAGACTCCCTACGATCTCAACGAGCTCAAGGATATGTATATGCAGTGACCGTATGATCCGCCGTTCCTTTGCAGATAATATATGCGAAGGGACGGTGATTTTTTATGAAGAAGAAAAGGCGCACGCCGCCTGTTTCGTCTGAAGACGGCTTTGAGATCTCTGACGGAAGTATGCAGAAGGGTCTGTATGATACCGACGATTATACGAGCTTTCTCTCAAACGGCAACACCGACAACGAAAAGATAGAAGCAGAGGAATACCGTGACCGCTTTCTGAAATAACGGAGCAGCGCAAAAAGGGTCTGCCGTACCCGCACCGTACGGCAGACCCGCTTTTTTTTGCTAAGTCACTATATCAAAATCACGCCATAAGGGCATATAGCCTCTGAGACATTTTTTCAGTCTTTCCTTTGCGGCAGGCGAGATAGGATCGGTACAGGTAAACACGATCCTGTTGTTTGCGCTGTCAAGACTGAGCTGTCCGTTCACGCCGAAGCTTTCCGCCGCCTTTTGCATACCGCTGAGGGTATAGTCGCTGCAGCTTACCGAGAGCGCCTTTATCACGGCGTTCCTTCTGTCCTCGGTCAGTGACCATGCAAAGGGTCTGCCCGTAAGCCTTTCCCACCTTTGCAGTCCGCCGCCCTCAGCCGTCGGCACAAAGGCGTTTTTTTCAAGAGAATCAAGCTCCCCGAAGCATATATCCAGCCCCTCCACATAGGCGGCAAGCTCCGCCATTATAAGACTGCCGTCGGTCACCTCGTACAGACCGCTGTCCTCAAGCTGTTTTTTCATTACTTCAAGCTCAGACATCAGCAACCTCCTTTTACTGTATCTCGGCAACGGTGACAGTACCCGCTACCGCAAGGGCGCTGTCGGATACGGTACTGTCTGATGAGCCCTGAGCGAAGGTGTAGTTCTCCACTCCCTCAGTTTCAAGAAGCGCCTTTCCTATGCCCGCAAGCAGAACGTCATCGCCCACGCCCAGAGCAAGAAAATAATTATTTATGCTCTCCTCTGCGGCTGTCCTTACGTTGCTGAACAGATAGCCGTCCTTGACCTTGATACTAACGCTGATATTCACCGCCGAGGTCGTACAGCTCTGAACGACCAGCTCGGTGCCGAAGGGCTTTTTTTCGTTAAGCAGAGCTGTCGCCTCGTCCACTGCGGTCTGAGCGGGCGCAGCGCCTCTGCCGCCTAAAACGACCACTCCGCAGCCTGCCGCAGTCGGGTGCGGATACGCCTTAGCGGACCGGATACCGTCTACGCCTTCGGCAAGACGTTCAAAATATGCGGCGTTGGCTCCGTCGGGCGATATCCTGAAGCTTTCGGCAAGCCTTGCCCTGAGCTCCTCGTCGCTCTCGTCGTCCGTTCCGCCCGAAAAGCCCGTAGAATTATTTATTCTTATACCCACTGAAAAATAAGTAACTATCGTATTCACTCTGCCCGAGCCCGCGTTATATCTTTCGCCGCTGTCCTCGGCCTCACTGCGTACCCACGCATGACTGCTGCCCCTGTATATCACGGAATCCTGCTTTGTTATGTA
>CACWNZ010000259.1:0-3032 GCA_902762335.1 uncultured Ruminococcus sp.
CACCGAAGCCAGCCACCTGCCCGGACCGTAGCTGTTCATAACAAGATCATAAGCGCCGAGCACGCCCTCAGTCTCGCAGATAGTGTCCTTTACCGCAAGCGACAGCTCCCTGTCGGGTCTTTCGCCGAGGATCTTGCTTATCGTCTCGCGGATCATTTCGATGCCCGCCTTTATGATAAAGCCGGATATGATAACTCCGAGATAAGCCTCAAGGCTCACGCCCCGGATCATATAGACTCCCGCGGCAACGGCTGTCGATGCCGAGATGACCGCATCCTGAAGAGCATCGGTCCCCGAATTTGAAAGCGCATCGGAATCATACTTATTGCCTGCGGCGCGGAAATACAGACCCAACGCTATCTTTACGATTATCGCAGCTCCTACGACAACGAAGGTCACCCATGAATACTCGGGTGTTTCGGGGTGAAAAATGTTCTTTATCGATTCTATGAGCGCCGTTATGCCCGCGTAGAGTATGATCACGGCTATGACTGCCGCGCTCAGATATTCGTATCTTCCGTGACCGTAGGGATGCTGCTTATCTGCGGGTCTGCCCGCAAGCTTTGCGCCTACCACGGTTATAGTTGAAGAAAGCGCGTCGCTCGTGTTGTTTACGGCATCGAGGACTATGGCGATAGAATTCGAGAGCAGCCCCACCGCCGCCTTGAAGCCCGCAAGCACGAGATTAGATAAGATACCGATAATGCTTGTTCTGACAATAGATCTTTGTCTGTCGTCCGCCTTTTTTCTGCTCATGTTATACTTCTCTCCGTCCCGTTTTTCTCAGTGAAACAAAAGCGCCCGATCACTCGGACGCTTTTGGATAGATCACTTCATTATAGCCTCTATGCGCTTTTCAAGTCCTTCTGCATCAAGTCCGAACTCAGCAAGAAGACCGAGAGCAGGACCGCTGTGTCCGAATACGTCCTCAATGCCGATCCTGTTGACCTTGACGGGACAATACTCGCTTGTAACGGAGCAGACAGCCTCGCCGAGACCGCCGATAATATTGTGCTCCTCTACGGTTATTATCCTTCCCGTTTCCTTTGCTGCCTTTATGATGATATCCTTATCTATAGGCTTGATAGTGTGCATATTGATAAGGCGGGCGTTTATGCCCTTTGCCTCAAGAGCCCTGACAGCCTTAAGAGCCTCGTTTACGACAAGACCCGTTGCGATAACGGTAACGTCCCCGCCTTCCTTGAGGGTTATGCCCTTGCCTATCTCAAAGCTGTAGTTATCGGGATCGTTGAAGGTATCTATGGCAAGTCTGCCAAGCCTGATATATACGGGACCGTTGTAGGCATAGGAAGCCTTGACAGCCTCTGTCATCTCGTAATGATCCGCAGGGTTGAGAACTACCATTCCGGGTATGGTCCTCATAAGCGCAAGATCCTCGCAGCACTGATGCGTAGCGCCGTCCTCACCTACGGATATGCCCGCATGAGAGCCCGCTATCTTTACGTTGAGGTGGGGATAGCCCACCGAGTTCCTTATCTGCTCGTAGGCTCTGCCCGTAGCGAACATTGCGAACGAAGCCGCAAACGGCACCTTTCCCGCCGCGGCAAGACCCGCGGCAACGCCTATCATATTGCCCTCCGAGATACCGCAGTCAAAGAAGCGGTCGGGATAAGCCTTCTTGAATATATCCGTCTTTGTAGCAGCCGCAAGGTCTGCGTCAAGAACTACTATTTCGGGGTGCTCCTTTGCAAGCTCGCAAAGCGCAAGTCCGAAGCTTTCTCTTGTAGCTATTTTCTTTGTCTCTGCCATGAATCACGCCTCCAATGCTTTAAGCTGAGCGTTGAGCTCATCCATTGCGATCTTATATTCGTCCGCGTTCGGCGCCTTGCCGTGCCAGCCTACCTGATTTTCCATGAACGAAACGCCCTTGCCCTTTATAGTCTTTGCGATTATGGCGCAGGGCTTGCCCTTTACCGTCTTAGCCTTGTTGAGTGCCGTCTCTATCTCGTCAAAATTATGACCGTCTATGTTCATTACCTCAAAGCCGAACGCCTCGAATTTCCTGTCAAGCTCTTTAAGACCCGCAACGTCCTCAACGTGACCGTCGATCTGAAGCCCGTTATAGTCTACTATAAGGCAGAGGTTGTCAAGCTTATAGTGAGAAGCGAACATGGCTGCCTCCCATACCTGACCCTCCTCGCACTCGCCGTCGCCGAGCATTGCATACACTCTGTAGTCCTTGCCGTCATATTTTGCCGCAAGAGCCATTCCGCAGGCAGCGGATACGCCCTGACCGAGAGAGCCCGAGCTCATATCTACGCCGGGAGTTACCCTCATCTCCTTGAAGTAAAGGTACGTGATAATGTCGGCTGCCGAAAGAGAGCCGCCCGGGTGACCCGACTTTGCATTAAACACACCCTCAACGGTGTAAAGTCTTACCTTACAGGCATTTTTTTCCATTTCCAAAAGTTCCTGATTTTCCATTCTGACAGTTTCCTCCATTTCCGGCATTTCGTTTTTGCGGTCTTTTTATATAAAGCTTTTACGCAAAGCATACAACAAAGGACTTATTTATACTTTTTCTTTGAATGCACCGTAGATATTATCACCGCAGCGACCGCCAAAGCGCCGACAGATATAAGCGCTATGCCCCATACAAGAAAGACCCAATCGTCGTTTCCGCCCCTGCTCTCGCCCTTGAGTCGGGCAAAGGGGTCGTTTTTCTTGTCCGCCGCCGTTTTAGTATCCATCGTAAAGGTGGAGTTCAGCGTTACGTTCTGCTCCTTTTTAAGCTCCTCCCAATCCTGTGAGGTCAGAGTTTCAACGTCGGAGACCTCATAGTCGGATATATCAAGAGACGAGGTATCGCTCTTAGGCGCTACGGGCTCATAATAGACCTCGCTGCCGTATTCCGCGCTGTAATCCTCGTTGTTCTCGTCGTAGATCACTTCACTCGGTACGGGCTCCGGCTCAGGCTCGGGCTCCGGCTCAGGCTCGGGCTCGGGTACAGGCTCGGGCTCGGGTACAGGCTCGGGCTCGGGTACCGGCACGGGCTCGGGTACAGGCTCCGG
>CACWNZ010000259.1:3085-5720 GCA_902762335.1 uncultured Ruminococcus sp.
CGGGCTCGGGCTCGGGTACAGGCTCCGGCTCGGGCTCTGCGGAATATTCGATTATTTCTATTTCCGGTCCGTCAGGCTCCGCATTTACGGTGACTGCTGCCGAAAAAACAAGAACAGCCGCAAGAAACGAAGCCGCAATCAGCTTTATGCCTCTCTTAATCTTCATAATCCTACCTTTTCCTTTCAGAAAAACTATCTCCGCTATCCTTTTTTCCTTTTTAATAATAGCACAAATACTCTTGCGTTTACAACAACTTTTTTATAATTCTGCGATTTATAGGTTTATTATGGACTATCGGCACATAATAATGTTAATAATCACGATACCGTTATTCCGCAAGCTCGCCGAGCAGCTCTTCAAAGCATACTCCGTCCTGCGTGGGTATATTCATCTCATGCGAGAGCTTTATCGCCCTGCCCACAAAGGACGCCGCCTTTTTTACCGAGGCAACTATATCTACCCCGTTTACGGCATCTGCGGCGATTATCGAAGAAAACACGTCTCCCGTACCCGCATGGGCTTCTCCGCCGCAGGGCTGTCTTAAAAGAACGGACTCACGGTCGGCGGTATATATAAAATCACAGATATCGCTGCCGTCGGTTATCCCGGTTATAACTATATTTTCTGCGCCAAGCTCTCCAAGTCCTTCGGCAAGCTTTGTAAGACCGCCGATATCCGCGCCCGTCTCGCGGTATTCCGTACCCGCAAGCAGGCAAGCCTCGGTAAGATTGGGGGTTATAATAGCCGCACCGGGAAGGAGCCTTCTCATTTCGGTGCAGAACTCTTCATTTATAGTAGCATAGCGGATACCGTTATCTCCCATTACGGGATCGACTATTATCACGGTATCCTCCGATGCAAAGCGGGCGATGAAGTCCTTTACTATAGCCACCTGTCTTGCCGAGCCCAAAAAGCCCGTATATATCCCGTCAAAGGCGAGCCCGAGCTTCTCCCATTTTTCGTAATATCCCTGCATTTTGTCGGTGTAGTCGTCAAAAAAGAAATCCTCATACCCCGTATGATTTGAAAGCACGGCGGTAGGCAGAGCGCAGCACTGCACCTTCATTGCGGATATTACGGGGACGGATACCATGAGCGAGCATCTGCCGAAGCCCGAAAAATCATTTATAAGAGCTATCTTCTTTTGTCTTTTCATGCCCGCCCTCCTCCCGGCAAAATGAGCAAATAAAAATGAATAGTGGATAATGAACAATAAGGAAGCGCCGAGGGCTTTATAATAAATTATTCATTATTCACTATTCATCATGGAAACCCGACACGCTGTGACGGGGGGTGCTTCTGACCCGGACGGGAATCGAACCCGTGTTACCGCCGTGAAAGGGCGGTGTCTTAGCCGCTTGACCACCGGGCCATATTAGCAAAGAAGGGTCTTTGCTATTTAGAATCATGCTTCCCGACGGAAGATCGGGAAGCATGGCAAGTAGCGGTAGTGGGACTTGAACCTACGACACTTCGGGTATGAACCGAATGCTCTAGCCAACTGAGCTATACCGCCATATATTCGGCTGAATAATCAGCTTTATCATTATATCTTGATTTCGGTCTGTTGTCAAGCCCGATTTTCTATATTGCGTAATAAGTTTTATACTATAAGTATATACACACAAGGTATATACCTTTAGTTTATAGCATTTCCAAAGGCTGCGCATAATATTCAGCTTATTACATTTAGTAAAACCGGGTCGGCGGGGAATTTCTTTTTGGTCAATAAACGAGTTTTCAACATTGAAATGTTGAGAGTGTTGAAAACTTCTCAACACGGCGGTTGATGCACATTTATTGTTTTTTGGGAAAAATCTGTCGATTTTTACACTATATGCGGGGTTTTTGAAAAAATCAAGCCATATTTTTCTGTAATAAAATGCTTATTATTTACGGTTTGTATTATGTTTTTAACTTATTCAACATTCGTATGTTGAAAACTCATTTTTCCACTTTACAAATGGTATAATATTCTTCCTTTAGTATGGATAACCTGTCAAGATCGCAGTAGATCCCGTCCTTGAGAAGATCCTCTCTGAGCGTTCCCTCGTATTTCATGCCTATCTTTTCCATGACCCTGCGCGATGCGGGATTCTTGCTCATGCAAACGCCGTTGATCTTATGGTGACCCAGCTCAAAAAAGCCGTATCTGAGCATTTCCTGCGCCGCCTCGGTAGCTATGCCCATATTATTATGCGCCGTATCTATATAGTATGAAATATCCGCATGATTATGATTGGCGTCTATATTTATCAGACCCACGTTGCCCACGTATTCGCCCGTTTCTCTGAGAAAGACCGCGTATTCATAAGCGAAGCCGTTTACCCTGTTCAGCTTTATCATGCGGAGCCACCACCTTGCCCGCATTTTGGAGTAGTCTCTCGGTATGCCGTAGGTCGTGTCGTATATTTTGGGCTGTCTTATCACCCTGAGAAAATCGTCTATATCCTTTTTGTTATATTCCCTTATGTAAAGCCTTTGGGTGTAGAATTCCTTTCTATACACAAAGCAGACCTCCTTTATCATCTCAGCAGACAAAACAGGACCGTTTCTGAATAATCAAAAACGATCCTGTGTATTTTATCAGCCGTTATATGAGTAATTGGGCGCTTCCTTGGTTATCTGTATGTC
>CACWNZ010000260.1 GCA_902762335.1 uncultured Ruminococcus sp.
GATGCACTGTTCAAGATGAATAGTGGTCTCGAATCGCGTATAAAGCTGAATCTTACTCTGGAGGGCTACAAGCCCGAGCTGCTTGCCGAAATCAGCAAAAAGTACCTTGCCCGCTTCGGCTATAGTCTTGACACAAGTATAACAGCATACGGTTTTACCAAAATCTGGGAACAGATCGTGCGCACCTCAAACAGAATGACGTTTGCCAACGCGCGCTCGGCAGAAAGATACTGCGACAGCCTCATCTCAAAAGCCTTCGAGAGAGGTGACGAGCACACGATCATGCCTGATGATTTCCCCGAGGATCAGAGAGACCTGCTTTCGGGTAAGGACCCGTCCTACGAGGAGATATTAAGGGAGGTAGAGAGAGATTTTCCCGGTCTTGGACAAATTATCCGTGAGATCTGTGATGCTGCCTTAGAATCCGTGCAGTCGCAGCGCAGAAGAATGCACGTCGTCAAAAAGCGTCTGCGTCTTCTTCGACATATGCTGTTCGTCGGTCGACCCGGTACGGGTAAAACAACCATTGTCAAAACCCTGGCCCGCCTTCTCGGCAAGCTTCATATCACCTCCGGCGCCGCCCCTGTCATCATCGATGACCCGCGTCACATTACCGCCGATGAGCTGAAGGAGAAAATACATTCGGCTTGCGCCCTCAACACTCTTCTCTTCATAGATGAGCTCAGCCCCATGACCGAGAACGACGATCTTGTGGTCGTGTTTGCCGTTTATCCGAGCCGCCTTGAGGAATGGAAGGCAAAGAATGACGGGCTGTTCAGCAGATGCATTGAATATACTATCCCTGATTACACGCCCGAAGAACTTATCCGCATATTCAGGAGCATGTGTGAGAAGGAGGACTTCGGTTATACCGATGAGCTCATCAGCGACCTTCGTCTCCTCTTCGGGAAGCGCTACAAGACACGAGTCATAGATCCGTACTATGCAAACGCAAGGAATGTCGAAAAACTTCTCTCGGAAATGATACGCGCGGCAGAGCACGAGTATTTCACCCTGCACCCGAACATTGAGACCGATCATTATGAAAAGCTCACGCTCACTCCCGAGCATCTGCCTGCCGATAACATAAAGGAAATAGAGACCATGAAGCAGAATGCATCACTCGAAACTATTCTTGCCGAGTTCGATAATTACGTCGGGCTTGAAGCCGTGAAGCAGCAGATCGAAACAATAGCCAATAACATAAAGGTCGAGAAGTTCATGACCGGCAATAAAACCGCTGAGCTCAGGCTTGGCCACTGGATATTCGAGGGTCCTCCCGGCACGGGCAAAACTACATCGGCAAGGATCATGGCTAAGGCACTCTATGCTCTCGGAGCCGTACCCACGGACAAATTCACGAAAATATCCGCCACCGACTTCATAGCAGGATACCGGGGGCAGACAGGGTTAAAGACGAAGGAAACGCTGGAGCAGGGCCGTTTCGGAGTGATCTTCCTTGACGAGGCATATATCCTGACCCCTGACAGAAATGATCACGAATCCTTCAAGAAGGAGGCACTCAACGAGCTGCTTCTCTTCCTCGAGAGAGAGGCCGTAAGCGGAGATACCGTCGTTATCATGGCAGGCTATACGGATGAGATGAACACTCTTCTTCGCGAAGCGACCGGTCTTTCATCAAGGATCAGCAACAGGATCATCTTCCCGACCTTCACTCCGGAGGACTGTCTTGAGATCGTAAGAAGGCAGCTTCTTGCAAGGAATATCCCGCTTACGCTCTCAGACGAAGCCGCCTCTGTACTGCTTCATTACATTTCCGAGCTTGCAAGGTATAGCGATGACTTTGCAGGTGCAAGGGACATGAGAAACATAAGCGGTGCTATTGCCTCAGCCGTGACCAACAGGATCGCCGCAACGATCACGAATAACAACGATTCAGTCGAAGGACTTTCCCGTGAGGAGCTTACTACCGTAACAACTGAGGACGTAGGCCGCGCCATAGGCTGATCCGTTTTGCCGACCCGGAGGGGATCGGGGCTCCCACTGCCCTGATCCCCTCTTTTGGGTCTGATATAATAATTATATCAAAGCAAAGGAGGAGAGCTTATGGAAAAAGCATTGACAGAACAGCAGCTCGGCATGATAGTCAGTTTTCTTGAGGATAATCCGCCCGAGGTGCATAACGACCCGCATGAGTTTGCGGATATCCTTGCTCATGCGGCGGCAGCGGATCCGCGTTTCCGCAGAGTCCTGATGGAATGGCTCAACAGAAAGACCTTCTTTACGGATATTGTTGTTAACGGCTATTCGCTCAACGATATCGCATCGGTCTACTGCAGCAAAAGGCTGGGTATTCTTATCGCCCTGAGGCTGCTTTGGGACGAATCTGAGGGTATGACCGATATTTGTCTTTGCGCGGGTCAGTCGTGTATAGCCGAGAAGTCCGTTCTTGCGGGAACACCCGTAGAGCTTGCTGTTCTCGAAACTAACGGATGGTATCTTTACGCCCGCGACCCCTTCAGACAGCCTGAGGTGCTTGACAATATGGGCGCATATACGCTTTATCGTATTTGCGAAGCGCACCCCGAGCTGATCGGGCTTCTCACGGCTGACGATATCCCTGCAGGCAGCTATGCCGAAAGGACGGGCGACAGCTTTATCGTACGTATCAACGCTGAGGAAGGAGGGATATAATGTCGTCTTATCCAAGAACCTACACTCCGAAGGATCAGGTAATGCAGCCCGACAAAAACGGCATGGTCACAGATCACTATACCGGACAAAAGGTGCGTTACTCCGACGCTGAGAAGGGACATTTACTTTACTACGAGCATAGATATCTCTCTCAGGCAGCAGAAAAGATGAACATGTCCAAAAAGGATTTCAACCGGATGAACAAATGCTCGGATATTCTGGTCCCGCAGGAGAGGACAAATAACAGGAGCGGAAAATATGAATGTAAAGATGATTCGATTGGCTTTAATACCAGCCTTAACCATGTGGCAAATTATCTCAAATACGGAAAATCACAAGAGGAGCAGAAGACCATAGACAAGCAGGTGCAAAAGGCGAGACTTGATTATCTCAGGGAGCAGCGTGACAAGGGCAGATTCGAC
>CACWNZ010000261.1 GCA_902762335.1 uncultured Ruminococcus sp.
TTTCTTCATTGTTGATGTGGCTGTTATCGAAGTTGTCTATTTCGTCTTTAAGTGTAGTTTTCATATACTGAAACCCCTTTCTATGAGTTTTTCTTTTAGCAGATTTCTTGTTCGTTTCAGGCGGTATTTAATTGTTTCGACTGTAAATCCGAGTGCTGCTGCGATCTTTGGCGCGGACTGATAGTAGAAATAGTAGCGCATAAGTATTTCCTTGTCGGGCTCCTTTATGGTGTCGATCATTTCGTTGAGCTCGCGGTTTATATCCTTCGTTTCGGTTTCGTCCTCAATGGAGAAGTTGTCCTCGGGATCGTAGTCATCGATATTTACTACGTTATGCCTGACTGTTGAGAGCTTATTGATAGCCCTCGTTTTTGCTATGCAGCAAAGATAGCTTTTCAGCTTTCCGTCCGCTATTTTTTCGCTGTTGTTCCACAGAGTGATAAACACGTCGGAGAGTACCTCTTCTATATCTTCGGCAGTGAGAGAGCCGTTTGATATGTTATTTATTATCGTGGCTGCCAGCGGGGAATAATAGCGGATCGCTTCCTTCAGCGCGGCTTCGTTTTTATGCCGCAGACCTGTTTCGATCGATCTTTCGTCCAATGCTTTGACCTCCTTTTTGGTTTTTTGAAGCTTCTGTCCTTAATAACAGCTTCATTTTGCAAATCGGTAAAAAATCTGAAAAAAAAAACGGGGACACCCTCGGCGCGCCCCCGTTTATCTTATTTTCCTACGCAGAAATGAGAGAATACCTTATCGACTACCGCCTCGGTCACACGCTCGCCTGTAAGCTCAAGCAGATGATCTATTGCTTCCTCTATTATTACGGTCACCGCGTCAAGAGTAATGCCCATAGCAAGAGCCTGCTCCGCTTCCGATACTGAGCGGAGAGCATTCTCGGCGCAACTTCTCTGTCTTTCGGTGGCAAGAATGCCCTGTGAGGCGTCAAGCTCAGAGGCTCCCACGATCTCGGCGACCTGTCTTTCAAGCTCGTCCGCTCCGTCTCCCTCAAGAGCCGAGATAAATACGCACCTGCTCAGCCTTGACCTGATATAGTCCGTATCGAGCAGAGGAGGGAGGTCGGTCTTATTTATCACGGCAAGCGCGGGCGCATCGGCAAGCAGGTCTATCAGTTCCCTGTCATCGTCCGAGAGGGGTCTTGAGCTGTCAAACACCGCCAGCACGAGACCCGCCTTTTTTATTCTGTCCCTCGCCCGTTCAACTCCTAACATTTCAACGGGATCATCGGTGGAGCGTATGCCTGCCGTGTCCGAGAGCCGCAGAGGGATCTCGCCAAGCATTACCGTTTCTTCTATAACGTCCCTTGTGGTACCCGGAATATTTGTTACTATGGAGCGCTCACAGCCCGAGAGAAGATTCATAATAGTTGACTTGCCTACGTTGGGTCTGCCCGCAATTACCGTGTCAACGCCCTCACGCATTATCCTTCCCTTGTCGTAGCCTTCAAGCAGAGCGTTAAGCTCCGTTCTGCACTCGCCAAGTGTATTGCCGAGATTATCCGTGTTGACCTCGGGTATGTCCTCCTCGGGATAATCCGCCCATGCAGAAAGATGAGCCGCAGTGTTTACCAGCCTGTCACGCACGCTGTCAATCCTTTTGCGAAGCCTGCCCTCCATGCATGAGAGCGCCGCCCTTGCGCTCTGCGCTCCTCTTGCGGAAATGATATCCATGACAGCCTCCGCTTCGGTAAGTCCCGTTTTGCCGTTGAGAAAGGCGCGCTTTGTGAACTCGCCCGCTGCGGCGGGTGAGGCTCCGCTGTCAAGCACTGCCCGCAGGACTCTTTTGGTAACGTACATACCGCCGTGGCACGAAAGCTCCACGACGTCCTCGCCCGTATAGCTGTGAGGCGCTCTGAACACAAGGGCGACCGCTTCGTCTATTTCATCGTCACCGTCAAATATCCTTCCGTATGCCGCGGTATAGCCCTTGAGCTCGCAGAGCTTCTTCCCCGAAACAGACTTGAATACCTTATCGGCTGTTTCTATAGCCTTTTCGCCCGATATTCTTATAACACCAATTCCGCCTGCGCCGTTTGCCGTTGATATGGCAGAGATCGTCTTTTCCATAGCTATTCTCCTCGATACTAAGATATACTGCTATTATATCACCAACCTGCCTGCAAAACAATAACAACGCTTCAGAATGTTTCACGTGAAACAAGCGGCGGCAAGCTGCCGCCCCCGTGTTCGCGGCGCGGCTTTCTTTTGGTATTATACTTTCATGCCCGCGGCATCCGGCACGGCGCCGCTTTGGCGGCACATGGTACTATTTCCGCCGCCGCGCGCCTTGCGGCGCACTTTCCGGCTGTTTCTTCATGGAATCTGAGTTCTTCATTCATCAGACTTACCGTGCCTGCTTAATAGAGTTCCGGATATGCCGCGCTTGCACGGCTTCCTTGCGGTTCAGAAGTCTTTGCCCGCACCCATACTTTAACGCCGCGAATACGGCTATGCAGTAAGGGCGCGGGCATGAAGTAACAACCCAAGAAAAAGCCGTGCCGCGAACACGTCCTGTGCGGTCACGCACCCGCGGCAAAAATGCAGTAAGGGCGCGGACATGAAGTTTGGTAACATAAGAGAGCTGTGCCGTGAATACGGCTATATAGCAGGCAC
>CACWNZ010000262.1 GCA_902762335.1 uncultured Ruminococcus sp.
TACATAAAAAATATGAATAAAAAAAAAAAAAAAAAATTATTAGATGATGCGGATATAATAGATAATTATAGTCCTGGTCAATGGATATATAAAATCCCAGAAATACGGCACAGCACAGACTCTTTACAAATCCTCGGTGGAATTTGCAGACAATTACAAAGCCGGAAGCCCGAAGGCAAAAAATGCATATCACGGACTCAACCTCTTTACTGTCGGCAATACAAAACTGGGCGATTATATAGTTTCCGGAAAGGCTGATACTGAGTTTTTTGTCAATGTAATGATGAAGGCGAGCGTCGGTACGATAAACGCAGTCATAGGCTTTATCAATGCGGGGCTCACTCCCTTTGAAAACGATTATGACGATGAGACTGATACTGTAAAGACGTCAAACTGGGCGCAGATGCTCCCAAAAAGCTCTTTGTGGGAGGATCTTGAAAACGGTCTTACCACAGATGATGAGGAAGCTCTCCACAAGCAGTACAACGATACAGCAAAACAGCTTTTCTCCCGTTTGCAGGATTTCACGACGATGTATGAAAATGCAAACGCCCGTCTGAAGCGGAACAACAATGTCCTTGAGGACAAGCACGGCATAGACAGCACAGAGGAAGCTGTTGAAAAGATGGACGAGCTGAAGCTTGAGGATACCGACGCTGCTTATATCGCAGCATTTGAAACTCTGAACCAGTATGCCTTTGATGATGATACGATGCTCGGCGACTGGCTCATTTCTCTCGGCAGGCAGACCTCGGACGAGGTGGATATAAAGCTGCTCTATCCGGTTATTGAGGCTATGGGACAGAACCAGGCGGAGCTGTCGCTTTCCGGCGGTATACTTTCGGCTGTCGGAAACCTCGGAAACAATGAGGATGCTGATGAGTTTGAAAAAATGGTAAAGGAGATCAAATCTGCCATCAAGGAGTATAACGGCAAGGACAGCATCTCCATATGGGAAAATAACGACGATGACGATATAACGGGAAAGAGCATTGCTCTGACCTCTGACGCTATCAGAAAGCAGAGCGCCAAAAACATTCTTAGCAAGAAGGACAAATGGGAGATAGTGCAGGAAAAATACGAAGAGATACAGAAGCGCATAGGCATAGCGATGGGCGCTCTCACGGTAATTGCCGGCGTTATGAAGATCGTAGGCACTATCGTTGTTAAATACACCACTACATATATCATGACCTCGATAGGCGCCGCAATATTCAATACCATTGGCGGAATACTCCTGCAGGCGGCGGTCATTCTCAATGCCTGCCTGTTGTGGGGCACTCTTATATTCATTGCCTTTACCATCGGCTGGATGATAGGTTCTTGGATAGCTGAACAGATCAAGGGCAAGGTCAAGGATCTCAAGCACACAGACAAGCCCGATTATATCTTCGACGCCCCCGAAAACGCAAAGGGCGTTATGACGATCCGCTACAAGAGCGTGCTGAATAACGAAGACAAGGTGGCTGATATCAATGTCAGCAAACAGTACAAATGGTGTCTGCTTGCGTATTCCAAGGACACCCGAATCGGCAGCCCGATAGTTTCCGACGGCACAAATCCTCCCTTCGTATGTGTAACGGGAGACAGTCATCCCAAAAACGGTTTTGACAGCGTGCGTTTCTTCGGAGAGATAAATCCCGCAGACGCCAACGCATACTGCGAGGATAACGAGGTCAGCGGACTTTATCTGCATTACCGCACCGAAAGCTCCCTTGCCGGAGCCGCACAGCAGAAGGAAAACGAAGGAACAAAGACCGACAGCGATGAAAAAAGCTACATCGGCGACCTTATAGTATGCACCGGTAAAAACGCCTCCGAGGCAAAGTCAAGGATAACCAACCATTCCGGAAAATTCTACATCATTGATCAGAATCTTACCCCCGACCAGAGCTTTGCGACTTATATCGGCTATACCATCACCGCAGACCCTGAAAAGGCTGTAAAAGATATCCGTATCGCTCCCTATGCGGGCGGCGATACACCGAGTATTGTATTCGGAAGCATAGAATATACTTTCGTTGAAGTAGTCGGCGCTTATGTCGCAGTCGGTGAAGAAAAGATGGGCGATAACAGCCTCGGCAGTAATCTTCGGGAGCGGAGCGGGCCGAGGCGGAATATAACAGATAGACTGTTCAGATTCTGTTTCACTGTCGCGCAATTTCCCTCTCGCCGGCTGTTCACAGGTCTCAAACAGACTCAGTTCCTTTTGGGTGGTCAGATGGGCCACATGCAGGCGCGTACCGTATTTGCTGGCAAGCTCGACAGCCAGTCGGGTAGACTCGTAGCAAGCCTCCTCGGAGCGAATGACGGGATGGAACCCGATGACAGGGTCGTCGCCGAACTCTGCCTTCACGCGGGCCATGTTGCGGTTGATGATGCCTGTATCCTCGCAATGAGCCATGATGGGCAGGCGCGAGGAACTGAAAATTTTCTCCAATGCCTCGCGGCGGTCGACCAGCATGTTGCCTGTTGACGACCCCATAAAGAGTTTGATTCCCGGAATGCGGTGCTCGTCCAGTTGGTCGAACGTGTCGGTGTTCTGGTTGGTGGCACCATAGAAGAAACTATAGTTGACGTGGCTCTCCTCGGCTGCCAGTGCGAATTTCTCATCGAGAGCCTCGAGC